>NZ_JAHDIG010000034.1 GCF_020630935.1 Bernardetia sp. | reverse complement strand
GAGCAGAAAATGAGGTATTCAGTATTTATCCAAATCCAAGTAGAGGGGTATTCAATGTTCGTTTTGGTAGCCTACTACCGTATGATACTGAGGTAACTATTTTTGATGCTTCTGGTAGAAAAGTGAAGGCACAAACTTTTGAAAAAGACAAACAAGAGTTTGTAGTTGATATCCAAGGAGTTTCTAAAGGTATCTACCTCATTAGATTCAACCAAAATGGTGCTTCTTATTCACGCACTGTTGTTATAGAATAAAGCTAAATAGTAAAATAAATAAAAAGGCTGCCCATTTTGGACAGCCTCTTTTTATACAGTCATTATTTGTATTTATACTTTCTATTTGAGAAGATTCACTTCCTACTTAAAGCTTTCTCTAAGAAACTTTGTGTAATTTCTAATTGATGCTTTAGAAATTCTACTTCGTTTTTAAGGTATTTATTTTCTTTCCTTATCATTTCTAATTCCGTAAAAGAACTATGTGTCTGATAGATATCATTTAGATTTTTTACAGAACATGCTTCTCAAATATAATATCTAACATTTTTTGAGGTTCAATGAGAAGACCAGAATATGTTTTTGAGCTTTGAATGATAGTGCTTCTACTAGCAGTAAGCCAACCAAATCTTTCAGAGATCTCTAATTGTCCTATTTTCCCACTGGACGAATCCCCTTTACAAATCAGCTTCCAAGCATTCAAATACTCTTCTAGCACGTTTAACTCTACTTGACAAGAAAAAGCCTTTAGTTTTTCCTTGTCTATACTATATTTGATATCCATATACTTTTTTCTTTTACAAAAAAGGATAACGCCAACATTGAAGAATTCTTCTCGCTCTACTTTTGGAACAATACGAATGATTGCATATTTGAATGTAAATTTATCTTGCATCAGCAGCTTCTTTAACTAACAAATCAATATTAGCAAGTTTAGTAGTTATAAATTCTATATAAGCCTCTCTCATCTCTTGAGGAGTTATGCTTTCAGACTCAAGATAGAGCCAATCTTTTGGAATAGAAGATACAATATTATTAATTTTTTCAGACGTTAATAAATGTTTGATTTCTATTGCAACTTCAAGTAGTTTATCTGCTTTATGTAGAAGCACATGATCTTTAACAAGAGGAAATGTTCTTGATAAATGACTTCTCCAATTCGCCCAGTTATGATGAAAGTAAAAACTTGCTCCATTATCAATGACCCATAATTCATTATTCCAAGATAATAAATTAGTATTCTTATCTGTTCTATCAATGTTACTGATGATACTATCTAATAATACAATTTTAGAAGCTGTAATACTATCTACATCATTGACTAGTGGGTCGTATGTGATAGCAGAAGATAAGAACTGTAAACCAAGGTTAAGACCAACACTAAATTTGAGTAAATCTTGAATTTCTTCATCAGGTTCTGTTTTACTAAATGAGTCATCAAGATTCATGAATACTAGCTCTGGAACTTTTAAGCCAATCGCTCTAGCCATTTCTCCACCTACAAACTCTGCAATCAATGCCATTTTTCCCTGCCCAGCTCCTCTAAATTTTAAAACATATAAGAAATCATCATCAGCTCTGACAATAGCAGGAAGTGAACCTCCCTCTCGTAAGGGTTGTACATACTGAATAACATCTACTGTTCGAATATCAAGTTTTTCCATCAACAAAACTAATCAAAATATGAATAACTGTCTAGTATGCTGTTGCTAGACCAAACTAAATGCACTATTATAGAAAAGTTTTTTAAAAAAGTTTTCTAGCATATTTAGGATTCCAATTTATTTTGTTTAACATTTTCTTGGTACTTAATTTTTTGTCATACATTTTAGCAGTATTCAAGATTATTTTTCTGTTTAAAGATGAATTATAAATGGAATTATCTTTTTGCTTTCTTTTTTGTTCTTATTTTAAAATCAAATCTAGCTACCAATGTAGTTTGTTTTCAATAGCCCAATATCCTCTAGCCAATTGATAAGCTTTTCCTGCACTCAAGTTTTTGATGATTGAAATATAATAGCATATTTGTTCTCCTCTTACTTGACTTTTGGCAACTATTTTTACTAAAGCTACCCAGTTAGATAGGTTTTCTATCCATTTACAGTGGCAAAAAAAAAGACATATCCGTTTGGATATGTCTTTAACTCTGTACTAGGAGTGGGAATCGAACCCACACGCCGATTAAGGCACAGGATTTTAAGTCCTGCGTGTCTACCAGTTCCACCATCCCAGCGTGGTGTTGAATTTAACTTTTTCTATTAAAAGTTTAATGTTTAATAATTTTTACAAAGTTTTTACGAAGAAAAATTTTTATTAAAAAATCAACAAATAATTCTATATGTAAAGTCTGTAAAAATTGAGCGAAAGACGAGGTTCGAACTCGCGACCTCAACCTTGGCAAGGTTGCGCTCTACCAGCTGAGCTACTTTCGCTTATATTTTATTGTAAAAGAGTTTACTTTCAACCCCCTTTTTCCTTAATGGTGATGCAAAGATACGACTGTTTTTTTAATATTCAATAGATAAATATCTTTTTTGGAAATATTTCTGCAAGTTTTTTTCTATTTATTTGATCTTCAATAAATTATGAAAAATATTTTTTTATGTTAAAAGCAAATTAACAAGCACAGCTCATTTTTCTTGCTTTCTCAGATTCAATTTTTGCATCTAAAACAGTATTATCAAAACTATCTAAGTCTAAATTTAGTTCCTCTTTATTAGAATGATTTACTAAATTCTTGCTCAAACGCTGATTGAGAAAATGAAAAATGATAAGAAGAAAAGAAGCAAAATATGCTAAATATTCTATGCCTTCAATAAAATTTTCTAATAAAATAGAAACCACAAAAAGACTCGCACAGCTCCAAAGTCCTATTTTTATCCAAGAAACTATACTTTTACGAGTTGCAAAAAATACTGCTACTAAAGTAATAACGATAAAAAAATAATCTAAAGAATGCCAATAGATATCATTGAAAGATGATGTTATAGAAAAATGAGTATGTGAGTGCTCTACTTCTACTTGTGAAGACAGTACATCGCCTGCATAATAAACTGAGTGAAAACCCATCAGAATAGGTACAATAGCACAATGAACAATGCACAAAAAGGCACTCATTGCTCCTACGAAGTCTGAATTAATCGTTTTAATTTTGTTTTTTAAAGACAAATAATAAGTCATAGCGTTTTTTAACTTGCTGATTTTATGGTATGCAAAGATAGTAAATGCAACTGAGTTGCAAAAGATAAACGCTAGAAATTACTTAAAAGTTTTGTAAAAAACACAATATCATTAAAAAATGATGTTGATTCTACCTTTGTTTGAGCCAAACTTCTTTTACTGCATTTAGAGCATCTTCTGTAAGTGGCTTTGTTGTAAATTTGATTACATATTCATTTCCTACAATTCTATCAATATCACGCTTGTTGTCGGAACTAGAAAGAACAGAAATACGACATTTTTTATGTATAGACGCTGGCATTTGTCCGAACTCATAGAGAAAAATAAAACCATCAACGATAGGCATATTTATATCCAAAAATATCAAATCAGGGAGTCTTGATTCGTCATCTTGATTTTCTTTTAGATATTCTAATGCACTTTTTCCTGAATTTTTGGTAACCACTTCGTTTGCAAAGCCTGTTAATTCGATGATACGTTTACTGATAAAGTTGTCTGTATCATTATCATCTACAAGCATAACTAAGTCGATATTGTCTGTATTTTGAGTCGAATTTGCCATAAATAATTCAATTTCTATTCTTGAATGAAGCTATTTTTTTATATGAGTAGTGTACTTTGTATTAATAGTGTTAGATACAATAATACGGATTTTTCAATTATTTTTTGAATCAAAAAAGGATTATTTTTTAAATAAAGCCATTATGAATGGTGGAATTTTTTAAATCGCTAATTTTTTGTCAATTTTAAGTAAAAATTGAGACAAACAAAAGTAGGAATACTAATTTGGTTGTGCTACCCTCAACACTAAGACTTTAGCAAATACCATGGACTTCAAAAATATCACACTTCAAGAGCTAAAAACAAGAGCCTCAAAAAAAGCCAAAGAAGCAAAAAAAGAGCTTCCAAAAGAGCTGCCAGTATGGGAGACGCCCGAAAAAATTGATGTAAAGCCTTTTTATACAAAAGAAGATACTGAAAAGCTTTCTCATTTAGAGTATCAAGCAGGTATTCCTCCCTTTTTGCGTGGTCCTTATCCTACGATGTACGCTGTTCGTCCTTGGACTGTTAGGCAGTATGCAGGGTTTTCAACGGCAGAAGAATCCAATGCTTTTTATCGTCGTAATTTGGCAGCAGGGCAAAAAGGACTTTCAGTAGCTTTTGATTTGGCTACACACCGTGGTTATGACTCTGATCATCCTCGTGTGGTAGGTGATGTGGGAAAGGCTGGAGTGGCGATTGATAGTGTAGAGGATATGAAAATCCTTTTTGACCAAATCCCACTAGATGAAATGTCAGTTTCGATGACGATGAACGGTGCTGTATTGCCCATTATGGCATTTTATATCGTAGCAGCAGAAGAGCAAGGCGTTTCAGCAGAAAAACTAAGTGGGACGATTCAGAATGATATTTTGAAGGAGTTTATGGTTCGTAATACGTATATCTATCCACCTACGCCAAGTATGCGAATTATTGCCGATATTTTTCGTTATACGGCTGATAAAATGCCAAAATTCAATTCTATCAGTATTAGTGGTTATCACATGCAAGAAGCAGGAGCAACAGCAGATATAGAACTTGCTTATACGTTAGCAGATGGATTAGAATATGTGCGAAAAGGTATTGAAGCAGGACTAGATATTGATGATTTTGCTCCTCGTTTATCGTTCTTTTGGGCTATTGGAATGAATACCTTTATGGAAATTGCTAAAATGCGTGCTGGGCGTTGGCTTTGGGCAAATATTATTAAGCAGTTTGAGCCTAAAAATTCAAAATCTATGGCACTTCGTACACATTGCCAGACTTCGGGTTGGTCTTTGACAGAACAAGACCCTTTTAATAACGTAACTCGCACTACGATTGAAGCCTTAGCAGCCGTTTTTGGAGGAACACAATCTTTACACACCAACTCACTAGACGAGGCAATAGCACTTCCAACAGATTTTTCAGCACGAATTGCACGAAACACGCAGTTATTTATTCAGAACAACACTGATATAACAAAAGCCATTGACCCATTTGCAGGCTCTGAATATGTAGAGAACTTAACCCATGACCTTGCTACTCGTGCGTGGGAACTGATAGAAGAAGTAGAATCTTTAGGAGGAATGACAAAAGCGATTGAGGCAGGTATTCCGAAACTCAGAATTGAAGAAGCTGCTGCACGAAAACAGGCACGTATAGACGGAAAAAAAGATACGATTGTAGGCGTAAATAAATATGTAGTGGAAGATGAGAATATGGAAATTGATGTTTTGGATGTAGATAATGTAGCAGTAAGAGAGTCTCAACTCAAAAGGCTAAAAGACGTAAAGGAAAAACGCAACGAAGAAAAAGTACAAATCACTCTTCAAAAACTAACTGAGGCAGCTAAAAATGAAAATGGAAATCTACTAGCTCTTGCTGTGGATGCAGCACGAGAACGAGCTACATTAGGCGAAATTTCGGACGCACTAGAAAATGTCTTTGGACGTTATCAAGCACAAACCAAACTGGTAGCAGGAATGTATTCTAATGAGATGGATAAATCAACAGATTCTAAAAACAACGATTTTGAGCTTGCTAAAAAACGCTCTGATGAGTTTGCAGAAGTAGAAGGACGCAGACCACGTATTTTGATTGCCAAAATGGGACAAGACGGACACGACCGTGGCGCAAAAGTAATTGCGACCAGTTTTGCAGATTTAGGTTTTGATGTGGATATAAGTCCTCTTTTCCAGACGCCACAAGAAGTAGCCAAACAGGCTGCTGAAAACGATGTGCATATTGTGGGAGCTTCCTCTCTAGCTGCTGGACACAAAACGCTCGTTCCTTCGCTGATAGAAGAACTCAAAAAAATTGGTAGAGAAGATATTATGGTGGTAGCTGGAGGCGTAATTCCTCCAAAAGACTATGATTTCTTGTATGACAAAGGGGTTTCGGCTGTCTTTGGACCAGGTACAGTCATCGCAAAAGCTGCACAGAAAATTTTGGATGAGCTTTTGGAGGGGGAATAGTAATATGGCTTATAACCAAGTTTCCTAAATCTTATTTTTAGGAAACTTGGCTTTAGTATTGAAATAGTTTATAAGATATGCTACTCTTTAGCCCACCTTTTCCTATCAAATTCATTCAAATATTCTATAAATCTGTTACTTCTGTCTGCATCACTTGCTAATAAATCTCTAAAGTTTTCAGCATACAAGTGTGGCGTTTCAGTATCTTCGTGGTCAATCATCACAACAGGATATTCGTTGTCTTCTCTCTCTTGGTTTGTATCAAAACAAAGAAATCCACCATCATTGAAATCTGCAAAATAAATATAACCTCTACTATCCAAGTCTCCATCAAATAACTCTGTTTTTTCAAAAAGTTTAGGGATTGCTTTGTTAGGTAAATTTGAAGGAAATACGATGCTATAATCTTCTAGCATAAACTCATTAAAGAATTTATACTTCAAAAACTCTCTGTACGATTTGGGTAGCTTCTTACTTATTTTACTTTCCAACTCGTCTAACTCTTCGTCTGTAATTGTACTAGGAGTGGGTTTCCATACTTTGAGGCTTTTATTTTTTGGGTCTTCACTCTCAATCATTTCTTTTGGAAAATGATAATCTTCAACCGTCATAGCAAATTCCTCTTTTTTCATTCTGATGAAAACTTCGTCTATTTTTTGATGTAACCAGTTCATAAAACTATGATTTTATTTTTGAAATATTTACTCTCTTCCTTGTACCTCTTTCACCTGTTCTGTCAGAACAGAATAAAATAACATTCAAAATACTTCCCTATAATCTGTCAAAAAATCAAATTCATCTATTCCTTCTTCATAAAACTTAGCCGAAGACCATTTATATTCCTCTGGATATTTAGCCAAATTCCAATGGTCTTGTAATGGATTGTTATGAATATAATCAATTTTCTGCTCTACTTTCCACTTATAATCCATCAAGACAGCTAAAGGGTAACGTTGCCAAATTCTGTGCATTCTCTCTGTTTCTTGTACTTCAAAATAAGGAACTACTCGTTTATGATTCTCTTTTAGGTCTTTCATAATCAAATGAGCTGTTTTCTTATTGAACGAAGCATGAGGCATTTCTTTTCCGTTCTTTTTCAGAAGTTTCCAAACAATATGTAAATGGTTAGGCATAATTACAAAGGCATATACTTTTATATGACCTCTTTTGACCAACTCACGCAATATGTCAATTATCAAAACTTTGTATTTTTCTAGTTTGAATAGCTTATGCCAATCTTTTACTGAATCCGTCCAAAAATAAACTTCATCTAAAACCATTTTTGACTTTCTAGGACGATGAAATATATCCATATTTGTTTATTTATGACGTTGGTGTTTTGGTATGAGTGTTCTGTGTGCCACAGAACATGGAAGTAGTTAAATTAATTAAGAATTTTAATTGCAGAAGTTCCCATATCATTAAAATAGTTTTCTTTCTTCTCTATTTCTATTCTGCCTGACAATATTAATAAACTAATCAACTCTTTCACTCTAAATCTTTCAAATTTTGTCTCATTTTCAGCATACTCTAGAAATTGAGTAAGTCCCAAGAACTCCCAACCTCTACTTTCTGCATATTCATCAAAACTTATTATTAAATCATATATAATATCAGTAGGTTTTTTGATTGCAGTATCATTTTCTTGTTCGGAAGTAGATTCCACTTTTTTTTCGGTAGAATCAAAATTTATAATTCTGTTTATTAACTCTTCTTGTGGTTCTAAAGAAGAAAGTTCCCTAGTTGCAGCATTAAAAATAGATAATAATTCTTCTTTTATCTCTAAGGTTTTTTCATAATCTTTTATATGCAAATACCTCATGTGTGCTACTGCATTTCTAATTTTACCAATATACGTCCATTTTTCTTCAAATTTTTTCTCAAAAAACTGTTGAAAGAATTGCTCATGTGTAGTTTTAATTTGGTCTTGTAAAGAACTAATATCTGATGCACCTCTTATTCTACCTATTAATTCTTTCACAGAAAAATGATGTTCAGAAGACATAATTATATCTGAAATATGTCTGAAATCTATAAACATCAATGTAGAATCAGCTAAAACAAACCCTCTCAGTTCTTTCTTACTACTTATTTCCTCTTTGTGTCTTTCTTTTATCTGAGATTTTGCATTGTCAGATAACGAACGTTCTTGTTCTAACCAATTAGTTCCTTTTTGTGTATAGAAAAATTCTGCAAGAAACTTTCTACCTAAAGATTCTATATCTTGTATAAGAGGAAATATAAGTTGTCCTATTTTCTTAGATATATCATCTGAAACTAAAATAACAGATTCAAACTCCATATTTTGTTTGCAAAAATATATCAACTCTTCTCTAAAATCACAGGATTGTTTAATATCATCTTTATCATCTAAATTTACGTCAATGGTATAGAACTTATCTACCCTTGCTATTTTGCTCTCAAAGTCAGACACAATTAAGCTGCCTAGAGGAAATTTTATCATATCTCCTGCACTATTACTTTCCAAATCTCCTCCAAAGTTTGTACATAAGAAACCTTGAAACTTAGATTTACTATTTACCAAAGTTTTTCCTACTTCAGAATAACATATTATGCGAATTTTCATATTTATTGTACATTTTTAGAATAATTTGTATTTTACTAATATAGATTTAATTTCAAATATAAACAAATTCAACATTACCTCCCCCCTGTTCTGTGGCACACAGAACAGAACATCAAAAAAAAACAAAAAACCTACTGCGCCAAATTAAACCTCACCTGCACACCAAACGCCGTATTATAACGTGGGAACGAATTACTAAGACGTGGTCGGTTGATGGCTCTATCAAAATAAGCTGTTAGGTTTACACGCTGATTGACCATATAGGCAAGTGTAGGCTTGAACTGTAAGTTGAAATTACCACCTGTAAAGTCGCTGTCTTGTGTGCCGTCAGTGTCTATTTTTCGCTGGATAACTTTTGTATCACGAAGCGTAACGGCACAACGGAACGTTAAATCATTTTTCAAGACTACGTCCGTAAATGGAATCTTAACGCCTTTTCTTACAAAACCGACATCAAACACAAAATCATTGTTGCGCTGCTCGGCAAGCTGTGAATTGGAAAGATTAAGAGACAACATACGGTCTTTATTGAAATTGAAACGGAACGTAATATCGTTGTTGGTACGGATATTAATTCCGATAAGTGGACTAAAACGCTCACTAATACTGACTTGATTGACTACAAACACAGGTTGTAACTCTCCAGTTTCTGGGTCTATGATATCGGCAAGTGGCACGTTATATTCTGTAATTCCCAAATTCAAATACGAGAAATCATACAAAAGTGAAGATGTATAGCTTCCCACAGCATACGTGGATTGATAGCCGTGCGTAATGCTGATAGAACGGAAACGGTCTTTGAATACTTCCAAATTCGTAAGTCCGTTGTAGGTAAGTCTCCAGTTTGGTAATGGAATGCGTGGAAACTCCGATGTAGTGCTTCTACCAGAGTAAGCAGATAAAAACGATGGAATCAAGACATCTTGTGAACCAAGAGCATAGTCTCCTGTTGGATTTTCAGCATCTAAAGTTGCTTTTACTTCATTTCTAGCAGCAATGAAATCATCAAACAAAGGTGAATTTCCAAACTCATCATCTCCTGTGAAAGCTGTTGCCATACTGAAATATGAGATATTGTAATTACCTGTTCGAACAGCAGTTTCAGAAATATAATCGTCTGTGAATGGGTCATAACGCAAGACCTCAGAATAGTTTGCTCCTTGTGTGCGCTGCCCTTCTACCTGCAACTGAAAATCTTTAAACGGCTCTACATCTACACGCAAACTAAGCGTTTTGGCTTGGTCTTGTACAATCGGATTGGTCTGTGCTGCTGACTGCGACAGATACCCATTGTTTGCCATATCCAAAATATTGTCTCGGCTTTGGCTTCCCAATACAAACGGCAACCCAGGGGCTGCAAAGTTTTGGTCTAGTCCGAAATACGATGGCGTTGTTAAGAGATTTGGCAGCATTGTATTTCCATTGATGGAATAATTAAAGGTAATTCGCTTTACAGAAAGTAATGCTTTTACTGCACCTTCGCCAACTCCACCTCCAGATGAACCTCCTTTTTTGCCTTTTTGCTTCTCTCGTTCGGCTTTTAGTTTTTCTTCAATGCGCTGTTGTCTTTCACTCAGTTTGGCTATTCTCTTATCATACTTTTCATTGATTTTATCCATTTTGGAAGAATCTAATTGTGCTACCATTATGGTATCTACCAAAACAGAGTCGACAAGCCTATCTAATTTAATATTTCTAACTTTATTTTTCCTCGTTTTTTTATCTCTCAATTTCTTGATTCTGTATTCTAGACGTTTTTGTTTTGGCGAGGCTGTTGGACGAGAAGTCGAATTGTTTTGATTTCCTCTACCTGTTCGTTTTGGAGCTGTAATTTCTCTCAAATACGGGCTTTTGTTATAAAGTTTTTGCATATCGATTTGTCCATTGACCAAAAACTGACTACTACTTCTTGCCATATTACCCAATGTATCGGCAACTCCAACAGCATTAGCAGTCCACGTATAGTTAGACGAACGGCGAAGGTCGGCGTTTAAGAAATCTATGGCAGGGAATTTATCTAAAGGAACACGATAATTCAAAGTAGTAGCTTGGGTAAAGAATTTCATACGCCCTAAGTTTTGGATGTTTGTCCAAACCGAATCTCGTTTTTCCTGTGTGTTGAGTTCTCCTGCTGGTTCATCTATGATTGCCGAAGCTGTGGCATTATAGTCTGCTAACAAACTCTTTGTAAAATTCCACTGAACAGCATAATTTCTATCAAAGAAAAATGATTTTTGGAAAAATGGAGCTACACCATCTGTTGTTAATTGGGCATTTCGGTATTGTGTTTTCATAAAACGACGATTGACTTGCCCTGTAACGGTAATATTATTTGGTAAATAATTGAAATTAAAATCTCTAATAAATTTGAGATATGGCGCATTGAGAAGCTCATTCTTTTTAAATGGCTCAAACGGTTCTATTTGAAATCCATAATTATAGACTAAGCCAAATCGTGTTTCACGAAGCTCATCTGTGGCAAGTCTAATATTGGTTCGCTTAGAATCATTGTAAGACAACGAGGCTGCAAAATTTTCAATATCCCAAAAATCTACTTTTGCCTCTGGATTCATTCGCTGTTTTCGAACATTGGTCAAGTTTATGCTTCTTCTTGTATGTCTATCTTGCACCAAATTTCTATATTCTCGCCTTGCTTCTTCGTTATCAAAAGAAGTTTCTAAGGAACGTTCTAACCTAATATCTGGGTCAAGTGGATTGAAAAGTGGTGTTATTCTAGTTTGTTCGTATCCCACAAATAATGGAAGTGAAATTCCAACACGGTTTAAAAATATTTTATCCAGTTGTGTCGCTGCCGAAACGTCGTAGAATAAACTTGTTTCTCTAGTTCTTTCTGAAATTCGGTCTTGTATTCCTCCAAAAAATGGTGTGCTGTATCGCAAAGCTGCATTTACAGTTGCAAAATCTGCAAGTTGTGTTTGAAGTTGGAGATTCGTCGCCCAACCACCTTCTTTATTAAAATCGGTTACACGAAGTTCGTTTGCCCACACACAAACAGATTTTGGCTGTTCGTCTAATGTTTTCGGATTTCGAATTCCTATCATAATAAGCTGTACACTACTAAGGTCTGGATTTCCGACGACACGCAATTTATACTTTTCATAAATTCGCTCATAAGGCACTCTTACACTTAGTCCACTTGCATTGCGTTCCGTTTTGGTGTCGTAGAGGGCATCAAAAGGCAAATCGATTTCGTTTTCTTGTAGCCAAATTTGATTGGTAAGTGAAGAGCCTGCTGCCGACATTGTCAGAGGAACTTCAATTTCATAATAGTTTTCTTTAAAATCTGTTCCTAAACGAAGGAATGCTGTTACTTCTCCATTTTGTGCTGTGGCACTATTGGCGTGTAAAAACATTTTGATTCGCTTATAAAATACAAAATCGAAAATGATATTTTTATACGCTGCACGGCTATCTCCATCTTGCAAATCTTCTACACAAAGCTGTAAAGACTGTTCGTTTAAGCGAGCTTGTGTAATAGAAGTTGGGTCAGTATCACGTACAAAGTCGGGAGGAAGAGCATACGAAATGCCTTGAGAGTTAGGTGCTGCATCACTTCCATTTTCCTCAATATTTACTGTAGAAATAGTAAACTGTGGGTCATAAGGTTCAACTGGGCGAGCCAATCCTTCGTCTTGAAGCGTTGAGAAATAAGGTCTCCATTGCGCTCCCACAAACTGAAAATGTGCCATACGCATCACTACTGGCTGTTCCCAATCAGTCATAAAGAGACGAATAAAACGGATAGACTTAAAACCATCAATACTACCAATTTTATCATCAAATTCACGGATTGGAATACGGAATTGATACCAATTTACTTGGTCGCCATTGCGCTCAACCGTTACTTTATCCACTACGTAACGATTGCTTTCTAATTGATTCGGACGTAAATCTACTTCATATTGATAATAACCATCCAAATCTGAAAGTGTATTGTCTCGGTTCAAATCTTCATTGTCTGGCAGTGTGGTGGCAGAAGCTGTTCCTGCATTGGCTGGCGAGTTGCCTTCCATTCCATTGAAATCAAAATAACGTCCTAAGATTTTGCGATTATTATCGTCTTGTTCTCCTCCCAAATAATATCTAAAATTATCTTTTGAAGGGTCTGCTTCTAGTCTTTGAAAAGCTGATGCACTTAACCTTGGTTGTACAGCATTTAAGTATTCTCTAAAGTAACTACGTTCTGCTTCGTCGTCTAGTCCGTCTAGTCCTACATCTTGTCTTGCTCTTGCTCCGTCTTCGGCTGCAAAAGCATCTGTCAAATATTGTTGTGTAGTTACTCGTCCCCACGCTGTTTCTTCTACGTCGTCAAGTTCGTTATCATTGACAGGCAAACCATTTTCAAAACCGTGTCTTCTATCAGGAATTACATCTTCTGAAATATTTCCTAAGTTGATATAAAACTTTCCTCCTGTGCTATTTGGAACTCCTTGTCCTTCTGGTGTTTCAATACGTCCATTTTGGCTTTGAATAAATGGATCCATTAGCCAAAATTCTATGTACTGAACATTGATATTATCAAAATCGACATTATAGGTAATTCCCTTCGTAATAGCTGCAAAATTTTCTCTTGGATTGCGAAGCGTTCCATCTACATTGAGTTCTGGGTTGTAATTGTACTGCCCTGGATAAGATGGATAATAAGCTAAATCGAATGTAATTTCTGGTGGATTGATTTGCTGATTGTCTCGCTGTTGGAAAATTTCATCAAACGGAATCTGACGAACATAATGATTTTGTTTATCTTGGTCTGTAATATTGTCTGGCGTCTGACTTACCAAACTGTTGTCATAAAATGCTGTTACATCAACCGTATGCCACGACATTTTAGCTCTTTTGTAAGAATAATTCAACGAATCAAAACCATTTTCTGGACGGAAAAGCTGTGGAGTAGCTCCTAATTTCCACGTAACAGGCTGGCGAGTGAGGTCATACGGAATTTCACTACTTTCAAAATCATCTACATAGGAAGCAGCTTCTCCACCGTTTCGCTTAATAACGTTGTTCTCTCCTGGTATGAGTTGAGCGTACTCACCTCTAAAAGTGATGGTTGATTTTTCTTTGGTATCAAGCCCTGGAATAGCATCTACCATTCTTGTAAGGAAACCAGATTCTTTCTGAATACTTGCTGTTGCACCTATCATTGTATTTCTAACAGGCTCTAAACCAGTTGTAACACGAGTAATAACAGGTCGTTCGTTCAGGTGAAGAAGTGTTCCAGAAAATTTGACATCCTTGTTTAAAATATATTCAGCATCAATTCCCATAATATTTCGCTGTTGTACACTAAACAAATCAGCTCTTTCATATTGGATGGTAATATCTTTTCCAGATGCTAAAACGCCTTCATTCAAAATTCTGACTCTACCAAACTGATAATCTACGGTATAATCAGCACCTTCGGAAAGCATAACTGAGCCTGCACGCACCATAACTGAACCTTCCGAAATATTAATACCTGGTAAGACGACCTCATTTCCTCCAGCACTCTGATACGAACCTTTTAGAAAATACTTACTCTTATTAGCATAAAGAACAGCATCGGCTTGCGTACCGTCGTAGAGTTCATTAAAAACATATTTCTCAATCAAATCTACTTCAGCTACTGGGTCAAAATATTCTAGCATTTTATCTCCAAACGGCTCTACAACTGGGAAAATAATTCTCGCTTGGTCAGATTGTACTGTAATATTTTCCAAGTAGTCAAAATTTCCATCTACTTGTGGGTCAAGGTTTGGATTAAGTCTGTCTAAGTTCATTAATTGAACCAAAGGAACATCTTCTGTATTTCTTCCCTCGTGCAAACTTGGATTGTCAATTCCTGTAATATCATCACGATAAATTACTTGCAATTGGAAGTTTTCTGGACGAAGTTGTGTCGCTTGCAAAGAATAAATATTTTTCATCATCAAATCCCACAATGGCAAATCGGTTCTAATTGTTGGGGGACTCAATAATTTCATAAAAATGGCATCATTGGCATCACGATTTTGGTAGTCTTCTGTTAGCTCTCCTACTTTAAAAATTTGTCCATTGTAGGTATATTCATAAGCTACAGCTAAAATTTCGTCATTTCTAAGAGGTTGTTGTAATGAAATATAACCGAGTTGTGGGTGAAACGTAAATTCGTTATTACTTAGTTTTCTTGCCGAACGAAGGAAAGAATAGTCTGTTCCGTTTTCAAGATTAAATGCACCACTTTCTAAAAGTTGTGTGAGTTGGTCTGGTGTTCTGTTGAGTGTTCTTACTTGTTCAAAAAGATTGTTTGCTTCATTTCTTGCTACGCCTCCTTGTCCATTAAAACGTTCTCTGTATGGCGCACCTTCTCCCAAATCCATAAAACCAATGATATTACGAAGCGTTTCAGTATCGTTGTTACGATTGGTTATATAAACTTCCACACGAGTAATATTGACCCCAGAAACAACACTTGGTACAGCACGCAAAGCCTGTTCATAATTATCTCTAAAAAACTGTCCTAAGAAAAAGTGTTGATTATCTTCATATTGGTCTGCACGAATTTCAAACTCTTGTCCTTGCGCTCCGTTTCGAATCGTAATACTTTCTGAAACACCTCTTTGATTTGCTACAAGCGTATTGAGCCAAAGTTTTCCAAAACGCAAGCGAGTAGTAATACCCATCAGATTCTGACTTCCTGTAATGAGCGTGTTGGAAGTAGCAAGGCTTACATTTCCAAACTGAACTTGCTGAACAATATCCTCTTCATAACCTGTATAACCTTGATTAAAACGATTTTCGAACTGAAAAGCTGCCTTTGTATCGAAGTTGGCATTGAGTTGCATTTTTTCTCCTAGCTTTCCTAAAATAGAAAACTGAATACGCTGGTCAAAATTGATTCCTCCATTGCGCTGCTGACGAACAGGAATTTGAGGATTGTCTATTCTTTGCCATTTTCCACCAAAATCTAACAAAACTGAACCAGTTGGCTGAATTTCAATTTTATCTCCTCCCAAAAGTCGTCCTAAACCAGAAGGCAGAGCCACTTCAATTTTTGGGACTTTACTTGTGGTGGCATTAGATGTATTTACATCAGCAGCTTGTATTTTTTCTTTGTAATATGCTACATCATCGTAGTAGGCTTTGAGTTTTGCATAATCTTCTACCGATATTCTGCCAATAGGTGTGTAAGAATTGGGCGCATCACGACGCAAAACATCATAAAATTCGCCACTTTCATCTAATCGATAAACAGCATCCAAACTTCTTGGGTCTGGAAGTTGAAGTAGAGGAGATTCTAAATCTGGCTCTAACAGAGGATTTTGCGTTTGCCCTTCTTCTGTATAAGGTTTTACATTCTTATCTAAGAAAAGAAGGGAATCTATATTGTTTACTGTTGTTGTATCTTGGGCTTGGGCTGCCTTTGTAATGAGCAAACAGCCAAGAGTAGCTATCAAGAAACGAACAAAAGAGTAAGAAAATAAAGATTTTGCAATGTGCAAATACAATGTAAAATTTGGTTGGGCGAAAAGGGTTCGCTGCATAAGTATTTAAAGCTAAGAGAGTTATCGTATTTTATACTTTTATTCTATCTATGAAATAAAACTTTCATTGATTTACTTCTATCAAAAAACGCTGCCTTCTCATAAAACAATAAACATTTTAGAGTTAGCGAATTGCAAAAATAGCATTTTACGACTTAAAACAAATTAATTTTGGGCTTCAAGTGGTCTGATAAAACGCAAATTAAAGGAGTAAAGATGAATAGTTCGGTTTAAATAGAAAAGTAGATTTTTTTCATAGAAGAGATAACAAACTTATACACTTCTCATAACTTTATTTTTTGATAGTTATGAGTTTATTTTTTTATAATACTTTTTTTGAGGAAAGGGAATGCAAATATTCTCAAAAAATTAGAAAATTCAAAATTTGATGCAATTATAATCAGATAAGGCAAGCCTTATTGCTACACCTCGCTAATCTGTGCTTTCAATCACAAAAAATTCTACACGTCTATTCTTCGCTTTATTTTCAAGAGTTGTGTTTTCTACTTTTGGCTGACTCTCTCCTTTTCCTATCGGAATAAGTCTTGTTTTTTCAATTCCTTTACCTTCTAAAAACTGACTGACTGACTTAGCTCGTTTTTCTGACAAAATTTGATTGTAGTTTGTTTTGCCTTCATTATCTGTATGCGCTACAATTTGGAGAGAAAGCATTTTATTTTCGTTCATAAAAAGGACAATTCTTTCTAAGTTTTCTTTGCCCTTTTGCGTAAGAAGGGCAGAGTTTGAAGCAAAGATAAAATCTTCTAGTTCAAAATCTTTTCCTGTGGAGGTTTCGATGAGTTTATTTTTTTGAGCAATTAGTTTTTCTTTATTCTCTCTTGAAAAGTATTTCTCTAACTGTTTTGGAATTGGAATAGTGCGTCCGTATTGGAAATAATATCCACCATTAGGAGGTGTTCTTGAAAAATAAATCTTGTTTTCTTTTGGCAAGACGGTAAAGTTACTCTCTGTAGAATCTGAACTAATGCTTTCAATGAGTTCCATTTCCGACCATTTTCCATTTTCTTGTTTTTGAGTGAGGTAAATATCATACAATCCTAAGTTTTTCACTCCATTGCCTGTACGCTGTGCCGAAAAAAGAAGCGTGTTTCCATCTGGCAAAATATAAGGCGCAACATCACAACCATAATTGATATGTTTGTTGTCTGAAACTGGAATCATTTTGGGTTCTGTCCATTCTCCTTGCTCATTTTTTGTAGAGAAATAAATCCTACCACAGCCTGTTGCATTGGGTTTTCTTGAAAAATAAATAGTTTTTCCATCTGCCGAAATAGTAGGCGAAAGTTCATAAGACTTTATTTTATTGAGGGCAGTTACTTCTGTGGGTTCTTGCCAAGTAGGTTTTCCATTTTCTAAAATTCTTTCTGTTTTCCAAATATCATAATCGCCTTTTTTGTTCTTTTTGGAATAATAAAGTGTATTTCCATCGGCACTTAGGGAAGGCGTAGCGATGCTGTTTTTACCATCTGGATTGACGACTTTGATTTGACTTCCCACAATATGATAATCCCAAAAACTAACAAGATGATTTTTAATTGACTTTTTTCTAGCCTTATACAAACTATCTGTAAAGTGATAAGAAACAGGATGCAAATAGAAAAACTTGTTATCAACGCTTACAATAATTTCGTTGGAAACTGTGCTAGTTGTGAGTGAATAATTTGTTGCATAGTATCTGTTATGAAAGAAATTTTCTTGTGTGGTGTCAATGATATGTATTCTTCTGATTTTAGATTTTTCTAAATCTACTAAATTTACATTTTGTTCTAAAGAATCTAAAACCGTATTTTTTCGCCAAGAAAGCCCACTTTGAAGTGGTTTTGAAATTGTATTTTCAAAAATATTTGTATCATTATTTTCTGCTTTTTGATTTGATTCAATATTTTCTTGAGCTACTTTTTCCTCAAAAGTCTGTTCTGTATTATCAACATCATTGATTAAGTAAAATCCGATAGAAGAAAGTAGTAGAACAAGAAACAAAGCAAAACCAGCTACTTTTTTTCTAAAATTATTAGATGTTCTTTGCTGATGAATCTCATCTAGTTCTTCTAGAATTTGAAGATTGGTAAGTTCTTCTACGAGCTGTTTTTGCAAGAGAATATCTTGTTTTTCAGTTTCAGAAAAGTCATTCAATTTATAGATATTAAAATTTTCACTTTCTAAAAGCTGTTCTATTTTTTCTATTTCTTCAAGATGTGGCGACATAATTTTTTAGAATAAGATAGTTTGGAAATCCTCTAATTTTGTTTGAGCTAATTTTTTGGCTCTTTGCAAACACTTATATTTCTGTGCTTTTGCTGTGGAATCGGAATTATAACCTAGTTTTTCGGCTACTTTTTTCATAGAGAGTTTATCTACGTAATAACCTGTCAGTAGCTTTTTACAAGGTTCTCCTAATTCCTTCAAAATAGTTCGCAACACAGAAATTGCTTCTTCGCTTTGATAAATATTTACCTGCTCGTCCTCTTTTATTGTATCAGAAAATTCCATCAAAAAATCTGTATTGGAAAGCGTATTTTGTTTGGCTTCTTTTCGCTTTTTGTTTCTCAAAATATTATGGCAAATACCGAAAAGGTAGGTAGAAGGCTTTGCTGTGAGGGTAAAGTCTTGCTTTTGAGCTTGATGGTAAAAAATCAGAATACTTTCTTGAAAAATATCTTTTACTTGGTTTTCTTCTGCTCCCAGTTTTTGTAATCCTTTGCTTATTTTCTCAAATGATTCATAAAGATACTCTAAGGCTTGTTTTCGTTTTTTGGGTTCTCTCAAAAATTGAATTAGGGTTTCATTTTTCATTTTGATAGGTAAATAAATGTGCTTTTTAGATAAGGCAAGCCTTATCGCTACACAAAACCAGTTTTTACTCTTCTATGTCTGATTTTTGAAAAGGTAAACCAAAATTTCAAATATTTTTATAAAACCATCAAAGGTATGCCTTTGCCTTATACATATAAAACTGGTAACTGATTACTGTTTACTGAAAACTGATTACTCATACATATAATCTTCTCTAATCAGCTTCACAGATTCTAGAACCGACTTATCTAACCTATCAAAATAATAAATACCAAGCACATTGGGGACAATTTCAGAAATGTAAGAACGTCTAATTTGGTGCGTTTGAAGGTAAAAAACTTCGAAAAAAGGAGCAGAACGAATCAGTTTATTTTGTAATTGAATCGATAGTTTTTCTCTTTCTATTTCGTCATTTTCTTTCAAATATTCTATAAAAAGTGAATCAAAAGTGAGTTTTTTCAAGGAAAACAAATCGTTTTTGTCTATACTTGGAATAGAATCCCTTTGATTTTTTTCTTTTATTTTTTGATTTTCAAATTCTAAAAAGCCTTCTTTTTCTACTAAAAACTTATTGTAGCTTTTCTCATCAAAATATTGCCAAAACAAACTACTCTCATCAGCAAATCCAGCCTCAAAATGAGTTGCTATCAAATCAGCTTTAGGTTTGTTTATTTCATCTAAATAAAGAATAGAATTTACACCTATTTTTTGCCATTCTTGTCGTGCTAGATTTACCCAAGTTGTATCTTGCTTTTTAGCTAAAACTTTGACTACATCCGTAGAATCAAAACCTATTTTTTGTAAAATATCTTTGCTTGTCTGTGGATGGAAATAATAACCATCAGCCTTATTTTGTGTATTTTTGGGTAGAATGGTTGGAAAAATACCTGTGTGTG
This sequence comes from Bernardetia sp., assembly GCF_020630935.1. Classification (NCBI taxonomy): domain Bacteria; kingdom Pseudomonadati; phylum Bacteroidota; class Cytophagia; order Cytophagales; family Bernardetiaceae; genus Bernardetia; species Bernardetia sp. The sequence goes on along the minus strand of NZ_JAHDIG010000034.1, from coordinate 29,806 downwards.
CTGAGGTAGAATAAGAATACAAACCTTTGAGGTTTTCTCTATACAATCCCATATTCAGAGCTTGACGGAAAGATTGAATCGTAAAAAAATTAGCCTTCAAAGCAACCTCCGAAGTATCTGAAATCTGTACTTCAAAACCTGCCGTTTTCAAAACTGGGAAAGAATCTAATTGAATATATTTTGAAACAAATCTTTCACTTTGTTTTTCAGATTTATTTTTATTTGAATTAGTTCTGTTTTCTCTTTGCCTTTCTTCCTTTTCTTTTTGGATAATGAATGGCAAGACTTTTTGTACTTGTTCATTGGAAGGCAGCCAATCTAATTCGTCGTTGAGGATATTATAGGCGATATGTTCTGGGTTTTGATAAAAATAAACTTGAATCTCATCCAAAAATGGTAGTGTGTCTAGTTTTATAGTCTTGTGAAAATAATGTTGATTTTTTTTGAGTGTAATTTTCCGATTGTCTTCAAAGTAATCTACATAGAAAGCTCCCGAACCAACAGGAGAAAATTTATTTCCAAAACGCTTTTCTTGATTAGGCACTATCAGAGCTTCCGTACAAGACAGTAATTTCAAAAATGGAGCAAAAGGCATTTGTAACTTTATCCTAAACTTCCTTTCATCAATTATTTCAAAAGCACTTTCTATATCCTCTCCAATGAGTTTTTTAAAAATTTGAGTTTGAACAGAAAACTTATTTTGATTGTTTTTTTCTTCCCTCTTAGCCCATTTGGTTAGGCTTTCTACTACATCTTTTGCACTTAAAAATGCCTCATTTTTTGTGCTATGTAGGCGAATATTTGGCTTCAAGACAAACTCCCATGTAAGGCTATCCACCCTAAAAGTAGAATCAGCGAGCGAAGGATAAAAGTTTCCATCATTTTCTAATCGCCAAAGTCCATTATAAATTTGATGGACAAGTCTTCGCTCGGCTTCATTGGTTATAGAAAGTGGCTCTAGTACCTTGACAATTTCTAATTCGTTATAGCGAAATATTTTCTGATTAACCTGCTGTTTTTCTTCTTTGGTTTGGCAAGAGAAAATACACATAAAAATTAGAAAATAAACTAAATAATAATCCTTAAAAACTTTCTGAGAAAAATAAAAATGTTTCAATTTTCATTTGTTTGAGAGTACAAATCTATATTTTCACAAAGCTACATTAATTTTAATTTTCTCTAACTTCTTTACAACCAACCTAATTGTCTCTCCGTTATTTCTAGCTTGTTTTTCGTACTTTTGGCCTATTAAACTAAGATTTAAAATCACTGATAAATAAAATTTATGCCCAAATTACGTATTATTTTTATGGGAACGCCAGAGTTTGCTGTTTCCTCTTTAGATATCTTGGTAGAGAATGGTTATGAGGTAGTAGCTGTTATTACTGCTCCAGACAAACCAGCAGGACGTGGACAAAAAATCCATGAATCTGATGTAAAAAAAGCTGCTCTCAAGCACGGTTTGCCTATCCTCCAACCTACTAACTTAAAAGACGAAAAATTCTTAGAAAAACTAAAAAGCTATGATGCTAACCTTCAAATTGTAGTGGCTTTCAGAATGCTTCCAGAAGTAGTTTGGCAAATGCCAGAAATAGGAACGTTCAACCTTCATGCCTCACTTTTACCTAATTATCGTGGTGCTGCACCTATCAATTGGGCAATTATAAACGGAGAGAAAAAAACGGGAGTAACAACATTTTTCCTACAACATAAAATTGATACAGGCGATATTCTCTTTCAAGAAGAAGAAGAAATTAGTGATAATGACAATGTAGGAACACTTTATGAACGTCTTAAAAACAAAGGAGCTAAACTTGTTTTAAAAACTGTAAAAGCCATTGAGCAAGACAATTACTCACTAAAAAAACAAGATCTAGAAGAAAAAACGCCTCACGCTCCCAAGATTTTCACAGAAGACACCTTCATAAATTTTGAGAATGAAAGTGAAAAAATAATAAACTTTGTGCGTGGACTAACGCCTTACCCTGCTGCAAGAATGCGCATTTATGATAATGTATATAAGGTTTTTGATATAGAAATAGCTGACTGCGAAGAGGTAAATGAGCTTTTAATAGGTGAACCACTCACAGACCAAAAGAGCTACCTGTACGTTAAAACATTAGATGGCTATGTCAAAATTAATCAGCTACAACCTCAAGGAAAACGAAGAATGACAACAGAAGAGTTTTTGAGAGGAAATAAAATATAAAATTTTAGTAGTTTTGTTATTCTGAAAAGTCATTTGTATATGACAATAATCTTAGGAAAGATTTTACATTACTTTAATCTAAATAAAACATTTAAAACTAATTTTACATGGCTGCTAATTTTTGAATAGTAGCAACAAACACTTTTAAAATTATGAAAAAAATTATATTATTCTTCGCTCTTATAGCCTTTGCTGCTGCTTGTGCAAGTGAGAAAAAACAAGCAAATGCTTCTGAAGGCAATGGAAATGGTTCAACATCTCATGTCGTTATTGGAGGTTCGAATACAGCTGAAACAACAACTACAACTGCCGAAGTAGAGGCTGATAAAATTTATATAGAAGAAACTAATGCAGACGGAACAACAAAAACTTTTGAAGATGTTTTGGCAGCCTACAAAGGAAAGGTTATTTATGTAGATTTTTGGGCAACTTGGTGTCCTCCGTGTCGTGGTGAAATGCCTAGTTCTCAAAAATTGCACAGTCAGTTTGAAGGAAAAGATGTAGTTTTCTTGTATGTTGCTTTTGAAAGAGGAACTGAAAGAGCGCAAAAAGAAGCTGGTTGGAAAAAAGGTATTGACAAAATGGACATCAAAGGAGTTCATTTCTTACCTTCTAATGAAGCTAACCAAGGTGTTTCTCAAAAATACAATATCAACTCTATTCCTCGTTATATGTTAGTAGATAAAACAGGAAAAGTAGTAAATCAAGATGCGCCACGTCCAAGTTCGGGACAAGTAATTGCAGGTTTGATTGAGCAATATCTATAAAAAAATTACCAAAACGCTAAGTTTTTAGTAAATTGAACGCTATAAAGAAAGCTAGAATTTCTTTATAGCGTTTTTTTGAATTTTAAAAAAATAAGGAATGATAAAATATATTTTTCTAAGTCTTGGATTTGTCTTTTTGTCTATTAGTCAAATTTTTGGACAAGAGTTTCGCTGTAATGTAATCATCAATGATACTCGTGTAGAAGCTCAAAACAAACAAATTGTAGGGCAACTGACTAAAGCCTTGACAAAGTTTATGAATACGACACAATGGACAGAAGACCGTTATGAAGAGTGGGAACGCATAGAGTGTAACCTTCTCATTACGCTAGACAAAAATACTGACCTTGCACAAGGCTTGTATTCTGGAGAGGCGCAGATTCAGTACAATCGTCCTGTATATGGAACAACCTATACCTCACCCATTCTCAATTATTTCGACAAGAATTTTGATTTTGCATATAAGCCTAGCGAGCCTCTGATTTATATAGAAAACTCTACCAACAACAATCTGACCTTGATGTTGGCGTATTATTCATATATTATTTTAGCTTTAGATTATGATTCTTTTTCATCGTTAGGAGGCAACCCTTATGTAGAAAAGGCTCAAAATATTATCAATAATGCACAAAGTACAGGAGTTGCAAATGTAGGGTGGCAAAGCAATGATATTCGTGCAAGATATTGGCTGGCAGAAAATCTAAACAGTCCACAGTTTATAGATTTGAGAAAAGAAATTTATAACTACCATAGATTAGGACTTGATGTAATGTTAGAAAAACCCACAGAAGCACGCAAAACATCGATAGAGGTTTTAAAAAAAATAAAAGAAGTAAATGCTATTCGACTCAATGCTTTGCTTATACAAACTTTTTTTGATGCAAAAGGAGAAGAACTCTATCAACTTTTCTCTAATGGAGAAAAACAAGAAAAGCTAGACGCAGCTAAAATACTACTCCAACTTGACCCTGCACACGCCGATTTGTATAGAAAATTACAAGAATAAATAAAAAAAAACGCTGCAAGCCGAGTTTTTTGTAGTAAATTGCAGATAAGTTATTTTTAGAATTTTTATTCACCCAAAATAAAAAATAAAACTATGAGCTTAGAATCTTTCACAGAGCGTGTAAAAAAAGTAGTTGGAACAGATAGTGGTCTTGGTAAATCTGTTAAGTTTGACCTTAAAGATGATGGCGTTGTTCATGTAGATGCAACACAAGTTCCTAATGTAGTTTCTCACGAAGATAAAGATGCAGACTGTACAGTCAAAATTTCAGAAGCTAATGCCAATAAAATGTTGGATGGCGATTTGAATCTTATGGCTGCTTACATGACAGGAAAAGTAAAAGTAAATGGAGATATGGAATTGGCTATGAAAGTAGTTCAGCTTATCGGTCGTCGTGCTAAAGAAGGAAATGTGTAAATTATATTGCTTACTTTAATTTTTGATTTTCCTCAAAAAACCTCTGAAATATAAAAAATTCTATATTTCAGAGGTTTTTTTTGTCTTGATGAGCATTATCAATTCTACAGTATCCATTATTTGGCAGGCTTATGTTCTGCTAATTTTTGTTGTAAAGCACGTAGATATTGCTGCACTTTCTCCGATTGTTGCGTACTGTTTTTGAAGCGTTTTCTAATAAAAGTATCATTGTTTAATTCTTCGGCTTGCAGAGTTTCTATATGTTCGAAGGGAGAAAACTCTTCTTTTTCTTTGTCTCGTTTTTGTTTTTGAGCTTTTCGAAACTGCTCTTTAAGTTCTTGATAAATAAGTGGTTCTACTTTTGATTCTATTTCTTTCCAAAGAGAAGCAGAAATCTGAACAAAGATAAGTTCGCCATTTTTATCAATAATTTTTGTGAGATGGGCTGTTTGGAAAGCCTCGCTCTCCATATTTTCAAATTCTTTCATTGTTTTTAGAACTGATATTTAACACAATTTAATGCCTATTTGAGTAGGGAAAAATATCTTTCTACTCGTCTATATTTCAAATACAATCTTACTTTTTTATTGTCTTATAAATTTTATTTCAACTATGCCAATCAAAATAAAATATCTTCAACTGATTACCAAACATTTGAGTGGACAAATCACTAAAAAGGAATCTGAAGTACTACAAAAATGGTTAGTAAAAAGCCCATTGAATCAGCTTTTGTTTGTCGAACAAGAAGACTTGTGGCAGTCTTTTCATAAGAAAAATGTTTCTATATAGAGCTTTAACAAGTTAAAAAAAAGTAGCTTTTTGAACAGAGAATTGATAAATTTGAACTTTATTAGTTCTCTTTTCTTAATTTTTTATTTACCTGCCTTGTCTGATTTCGTTCCAAATTCTCATAAGAAAAAACCTACTTCAAATTTACAAAAATTACTTTCTGTTTGGTTGGTTGTTTTGTCTGTTACCATAGGTTTGTACATAATAGATAACTCTGAAATTCCATTAGAAACCAATATTTCTATAAAAAAGCCAAATACAAAAGAAATATTTACGCCTCCTTCAACTGATTTTCTGTACCAACAACTAGCAAAACAGACTTATTTCATTGTTGATTCTTTGGAAACTGCTCGCCGAAACAGCATCGACACTTCTGCACAGCGCATTCTATTGACAGGTGATTCTATGGCAGAAGGCTTGTATTTGGCTTTTCGCAGCTATGCTAGTTATAACAATCATTATTTGAAAGGTAGAATTTGGTATAGTTCCCTAACCATTCAATGGAGCAAAACTGATAGTTTGAAACGCTTAATAGAACTTTATAAGCCTACTATCGTAATTTTCACACTTGGAGCCAACGAACTTTTCCGAACAGATATTTACGAACGTGAGAAAGATATTCAAGATATTATCGCACAAGCTGGAGATACGCCTTTTATTTGGGTAGGTCCTCCCAACTGGAAAGACGACACAGGAATTAATGAAATTATTGAGCGAAATATGCCAGCTAACACTTTTTTCCTTTCCAAAGATTTAGAATTTGAAAGGGAGCGAGACGGAGCGCACCCAACCAGAGAATCATCAAGGGTTTGGGCAGACACCATCGCCAACTGGATTATGAATAAGTCTCGCCATAAGATTTTATTAGAAAAACCTATTGCAGAAGGGTCAGATGATAAATAATACCAAAATAAAAGCTACTACTTTTGGTCTGCTCTAACGAGACTGCCCTAACTTAATTAAGGTCAGTTCCGATATATATAACAACATACTATAACTTATTGATATTCAATAAATATAATCCTAAGTTCACGTTATTTTAGTATAATTACAATCTAAATTGAGCTGACACACGAATCCCCCACGGACTCACATCGTCTTTTTCTAAATAAGTCAAGCGATGTACTGCCTGTACTCTTACAAATCTAAAAATATTGCTAATTCCGTAACTTACTTCTGTATATGGGCGATGGTCTAGGCTACCAAATTTCAAAATAGGTTCACCTTTTGAATTAGTCTCTGGAATTAAATCTATATTTTTCTGGCTTACATTTCCTACCAAAACATTTCCTTCTACAAAAGCTCGCCATTTGAGTTTCCTCATAAGTGGAATTCGGTTGAGTAAGAAACCATTAAAATCGTGTACTAAATTAATAGAAGCATACTTATCACTCACAAATTCGAAATAATTCATCAAATTGAACGAAAGCTGATTGTAGAAAGGAGTTTCATTGCCTAAATGCGACTCTAAAAGTGGGTAAGGAAGAGTAGAAGGAGTAAAGCCAGCACTCATAAAATAATCTGTTCGCCCAAAGATACCCAAACGGAAAGAATGTTCTATGCGAGCCGAAAATTTGTGATATTCCAAATCGCCTCCTAAAAAATCTCCCAAGCCACGAATATAACGTAATTTAATAACGGGATATTTACTTCCCAAATTAGCACGAGTAAGGTCAGCATTAATGTAACGTTCTCTAAAACCAATTCTAACTTCTGCCATAAACTCTGAAACTGTAAATTCTCTTTTTCGTATTTCTGTGTTTTTAGGGTCAATATATTCGAAGCTATAAAGTGGGTCGTAGTTTTGTTGTCGGTACGTAATTTTTGGAGTCAGACCTTTTACAATATCTGTTTGTAGATAAACGCTACTCTGCCTATGATAAAACGGACGGTTTTTGCTCAAATCTCCCCAACGGCTAAATGCTGAAAAAAGAACATTACTACTAGAACGAAAATCTTCATTAAACAATGCAATTTGCTGGAGGTCGTATTGATGTTGTATTCCAAATACTGTCCAAAGACGGCGAGAAAGAATGGTTCTAAACTTGGCGTTGTATTTCCATTTTTTATCACCAAATCCATAAGCTACTCCTGTTAGAAACTGTACTTTTTTACTAAAATCACTATTTGTACGAATATTGAGCATCACACGACTTCCCTCAATATTATTGTTCGAATACACCGTCAGAAGCTGTCCTATATCTATTTTACCAACATCTTTGTAGCCATTGATGAGCAAATCTGCAATTTCGATATAACTTTTTACCATAGGAAGGTTGCTAATCGTATCTATCATTGCATAAACCGTTTGCTCGCCTGCTGTAAGCGAATCGTGCCTATTTTTTTGCCAAAACTCATCAGTAGAATTATTGACTTCGGCACTTACCACAATAGCATCTTTATAAAATTTGATGTCTTTTGGCTTATTGATGACAATATTTTCAGCCGAGCTATACGATTTGAGAAGCATACCTGCCCACTTGTCGTTGATTTGTCCTACATCGACTAAAATACGAGTCTTGACAGGCAGCCATGCCATTTCTTTTGTCTCATTTTCAATAGGCTTTAAATCTTGCTGAATTTTTATTTTTTCAATAAAATTGAGGTTTGCCGATTTTGGGACAGTAGCATCTATACGCTTTAGAGCAAAAGTAGAATCATCTGTAATCCACATCGTACCTGTAAAAGCTAAATCTTCCTTTCTTTTGGGTTGAAAGTCTATTCGATAACACCAAATACCATCTAGTTCAGTACGTTCTTGTAGCTCATAATCATAAAAAAGTCTCCAACTTTCTGAAATAGGAGAAACAAAATCTTTCTCTGCAATCTGAATCCAGCTTTGATAAAAATTATAGTCTTGAAACGAAGAGCCTACAAGTTGCGAAACAATACTACCATCTTCTACTCCTACTCCTTTGATACGTGTTTTTTCAATTTCTTCTTTTACCTTTTGAGGATTGTCTCGGTAATAATATTTTGAGATAGTTTCAGAGATAAATAAAGGCAAGATGGGTTTTCCATCGTCTCCAGCCAAATTTTCTACACTATCTACCACTCCTACAATTTTGCGAACCAATTTTTTTTCTTTGAATTTGTCAGAAATATTATCTACATCTAGCTCTACTTTGGAATATGAATCATACTGATAAGCAGAAAGACGACGTTTATCATTTTCAGATTTATGGTCTAAAACTCCTCTCAAATATTCCCAAGCAGGGTTTTCTTGTTTTCCTGCCGTTATTACAATGGCTTTTAGGGTTTCTTCGGCAGGAGCTAATTGGTAGTCAATATTTTGAGTAACTCCTTTTTGAATCGCTTTTTTCTTGGTCTGATAACTCACATAAGAAACCACTAGAGAATCAGTCGCTTTATCTGTTTCAATTTTGTAGAAACCATCAAAATCAGTAGATGTTCCGATAGTTGTCCCTTCAAAATATACGCTGGCAAACGGAACTCCGTCTCCTGTTTCAGCATCAGTTACCTTGCCTGTAATGATTGTTTTTTGAGCCTGTAATGAAAAGCTACAACAGAAAAAACCTAATAAGAGAAATAGTTGGAATAAAAAGAAACGATAAGAAAAAATAGCATTCATATAAGTAAGAGATTGGTTTAGGACAGTAAAAATAGAGTTTCTTAAGATTAGAATAAAAATAAATGAATATAAGACGATTAAAAATGTATTCTACCCTTACGTAACTTATAGATGTGTTGTTGCTAATAGAAAAACTAAAAACTCTACTACAAACAGTCCATCGATAAAACCTGTAAAATACCACTCTGAACGTTTGTGAGAGCTTCCAATAATGAGAAATGTTGTGATAAAATAAACTATTCCAAAATACAACAAATAATTTTCATGAAAATAATATACTAAAACAGCACAAACTAATAATAGCAAAATAGCCAAAACTTTGCTCTTTACAGGATTTAAAAGGCTGACAAGCGTACCCAAACCTACTTTTTTATCATTTTCTTTATCACGAATATCAAAGGGAATAGTAATAGCTAATGTAAAGAAAAAACGCTCTAAAAACAGTGCAATTATTTTGGGGGCTTTAATAATTAGCTCTTCGTGCAGCATTGGAAAAATAACGGTTGCACTCGCCCAAACATAAGCAATCAAAAATATTTTGAGATAGGGAATATTTCGCCACGCAGGAATAGAAAAATACTTCTTTTGCTCAAACTCCCTGTCTTCTTTGCCATTAATTTCTTCCTTCAAAATGTTATCTGAGGGCAGTTCAATATGAATCGGAACAGTATAAAAAATAGAAATTACAGCCAAATGCACCAAAAACCAAAATTGATTGAGCGTAAGAAAAAAAGGGGCAGGAATTAATAATACAAGACTTAAAAAGAAAATAACCTTGAGAGCATTTCTTTTTTTGTATATAAATTCAAACTTTTCAGAAGCCTTACCTGCTGTGTAGAAAACACACAAATTATAAGTTGTAAGTGTTCCGAAAAACAAAACCCAAAGAGGTGCTGTTTCAAAATAAATGCCGACCGTTTCGAAAAGCAATATATAGCTACTCAATCCCATAAGAGCTGCTCCTATGGCTATCCAAAAATTACCAAAAACAAGCCAACGAAGAAAAGTCAATAATGAAGAATTGAAAATGAATAATTAAAAATTTCTTTACGTTAAACGATGAATCGTTGGCTATGTTTTCACATTAAAGTATGAACTATACTAAAACTTCCCCAGTCATTTCCTTTGGAATTTCTACTTTCATCAGTTTTAAAACTGTTGGAGCAATGTCTCCTAGTTTTCCATTTTTTAAAGAATAATTATTTTTTATCTCATCTTTTGAGAGTAAAAACATCGGAACTTCGTTTGTCGTGTGTGCTGTGTTTGGCGAACCATCTTCGTTTTTCATTTTGTCAGCATTTCCATGGTCTGCAATGATAATGACTTGATAATTATTTTCTAGCGCCGTTTTAGAAACCTCCTTTGCACATGTGTCGACCGTTTCACAGGCTTTAACAGCGGCTTCAAACACGCCTGTATGTCCTACCATATCAGGGTTAGCAAAATTTAGACATACAAAATCAGGTATGTTTTTATTTAAGTCTTCAATTACTTTATCTTTTAGCTCAAAAGCACTCATTTCAGGCTTCAAATCATACGTTGCTACTTTTGGGGAGGCACACATAATTCGGTTTTCTCCTTCAAATTGCTTTTCTCTTCCTCCAGAAAAGAAGAAGGTTACATGAGGATATTTTTCAGTTTCGGCAGCACGAAGCTGTGTTTTATTGTTTTTCTCTAAAACTTCTCCTAACGTATTTGTCAAATCTATATCTTCAAAAATGACTTCTACGTTTTTAAAATCCTTGTTATAATTTGTCATTGTAACATAATGCAAATCCAGTTTTTTCATTGCTTGCGCTTCAAAATCTTGCTGTGTTAGTGCTTGTGTAATCTCTCTACAACGGTCGGTACGAAAATTAAAAGCAATCACGACATCTTTTTCTTCTATTGTAGCTAATGGCTTGTCGTTTTCATCTGTAATAATTATCGGCTTCAAAAACTCATCTGTAATCTCCTCTTTATACGATTCTTGAATAACTAAAACAGCGTCTTTTGCTTTTTTTCCTTCTCCTTTTACCATCGCATCATAAGCCAGTTTGACCCTCTCCCAACGGTTGTCTCTGTCCATCGCATAATAACGCCCAACAAGTGAAGCAATTTTGGCATTGGTAGTTTTCAAATGCTTTTCTAAATCTGAAATAAAACCTTCTCCAGAATTAGGGTCAGTATCTCTTCCATCGGTAAACGCATGAACAAAAATATCTTCCAAACCTGCTTCTGTAGCTAGTGAAGTAAGAGCCTTTAAGTGAGAAGAATGAGAATGCACACCACCTTCTGAAACCAAACCAATAAAATGCAACTTTACGTTTTTTTCTTTTGCATGTTGAAAGGCTTTTTGCAATATTTCATTTTTTCCTAACTGATTTTCTTTAATAGATTTATTGATACGAGCCAAATTTTGATAGACAATTCGCCCAGCACCAATATTCATGTGTCCGACTTCTGAATTTCCCATTTGTCCTTCTGGAAGTCCTACAAACTCGCCATCTGTTCGAAGTTTTGAGTTAGGATAATTGTCGTACAAACTATCTACAAATGGTGTTTGGGCTGCATCGATTGCCGAAACTGCTTTATCTTTAGCAATTCCCCAGCCGTCTAAAATCATTAAAAGAACTTTGTTGTTTTCTGTGTTGCTCATTTTTGACAGATTGAACCGTCGTTGAGGCTAGAGCCGTCAACGAGGATTGAAAAATATTTTTTATAAAACGAAGGTAAAAAAAGTTTGTCTATCAAAAAATATCATTTTTTCTCTGCAAGCTCATAAAAATATTGCTCTAAGGCTTCCAAGTTTTTGTATTTCTCATGTTTTTCTATTTCGATAGAATTACTCTTGATTTGATAATCGTATTCTTCGTTGTTTAGATATAGCTTTCCTTTTACTTCCTTCTTGTAGCGCATATGTTTGTGCGTGCGATTATCGTCATAGCTGATGATTATATTTTCTTTGAGATTTTGAAGTTCAATAATTTGCATCAAAGTATCTAGCTGTTTTTTAGATAATCCAATCGTATCAGCATAATTTTCTGTGCGAGTATCGATATGATGATATATTAGCTTTTCATCTTCAATTTTCCACTTTCGTTTCGAATAATTATATTTTCTTCTTGAATGGTCGTCGTAATAATCTCCGATAGTTAGTTCTAATTTCAAGCCTGTTTTTGAAGTGAAGAGTAAAAAAGTCAAGAGAATAAGCGTAAAAAATTTCATTGTTTTATGATTTCTTTGTCAATATTTATAAAGCATATACTGTTTTAATATCTCGTTGCGCTGCAACTCTAGTTTACATTACTTTTCTTATTCTACAAATAGAACGTTACGCTGTAACTTGTTCTTTTTTCAGACTAGCTAAGACAAAAAAGTTGCAGAGTAACACAATATTAGTAGAAAGATTCATTGTAAAAGAATATGACAGAGTTGCAGCGCAACGAAATGTAAAACATATTTTATATTTCTCATAACAAGACCTGCTCTTTTATAATTTTATAGTTCTGAAAGTAAGATTGATTCTGTTTGTTTTTATTTTGGCTTCTTTTGGAATGGCGTGTTGCCAAAAATGTTGAATCTCTCCAGCCATAATCAAAAGCAAGCCATTTTGTAGAGAAAATTCTACTTTTTCCTTCTTGTTCTTGATATTGCGAAACAAAAAACGACGAGCTGCTCCAAAATTGAGAGAGGCAATAACAGGATTTCTGCCTAGTTCTTTTTCGTTATCACTATGCCAACCCATCGAATCTTGTCCATCTCTGTACCAATTCATCAGAACACTATTAAATTTTATATTTTCTAGTTCTGATATGGAAATTAGTTTTTCAATCTCATTCTTGACAAAAAGCAGTTTTTCATTCCACGAATTGGGTTCTAATTTCAGATTTGAATAGGAGTAGTTAGCATCTTTATCGCCATACCAAGCTGAAAAACGAGGCTCAAAAAGCATTTTTCCAAAGATTTTGATTTGATTATGCTGCCAATCTATATTTTTGAATTTTATTTTGGCTAAATTTTCTTTCTCAAAAGTTCTCCAGTCTGTACTTTTCCAGTCTGATTCGTTTTCAGTTTCTAAAAAATAATCCATTAGCTCACTACTTATTTTTTCATCTAAAAAATTAGGAATAAAAATTAGCTTTCCGTTGGGAATAGTAATATTGAATAATTCTTTAGTTTTAGAACAAGAATACTCGTCTTTTTTGGGGAGAATGAAAGGAGATTGAGAAGAGTTAAATAAATTCATAACTTTTTGTTGGATAAAACATAGACCTTAAAATTTGTGTAGATTAGATTCTAAAGCAAACAACCTAGTTTTTGGTTTATCTTTTCTTAAATTGTCAATTATTCACAGAACTAAAAAACAACAAAAAATATATGTCTTCAAAAGTTACTTTAGTGGGTGCAGGACTTGTAGGGTCGTTACTTTCTATTTTTTTAGCTAAAAAAGGACACCAAGTAGAGGTATTTGAGCGTCGTCCAGACTATCGTAAAATGGGAGCTGTCGGTGGACGTTCTATCAACTTGGCTCTTAGTGAGCGAGGTTGGAGAGCCTTGAAAGCAGCAGGTATCGAACAAAAAATCAAAGATATTGCACTCCCTATGCGTGGGCGTATGATGCACGACATAGAAGGAAACCTAACTTTTCAACCATATGGAAAAGAAAATCAAGCGATTTATTCGGTTTCTAGAGCTATCTTGAATGAGGTCTTAATGGATGTAGCAGAAAAAGAACAGAATGTAAAATTTCACTTCAATCAGCGTTGTGAGAATATAGATATAAAAGACACAGAAGCCACTTTTTTAAATGAAGAGGAACAGACAAAAAACAGAGTAAAATCTGATATTGTTATCGGTGCAGATGGAGCTTTTTCGGCTGTACGTGGAGAGCTTCAAAAAATGCCACTTTTCAACTATACTCAACATTATCTACCTCATGGATACAAAGAACTCACTATTCCACCCAACGAAGACGGCAGTCACAAATTAGCTCCTGATGCCTTACACATTTGGCCTCGTCGTAGTTTTATGCTTATTGCATTACCAAACACTGATGGAAGTTTTACGTGTACGTTATTTTTGCGATTTGAAAGCGACAAAGAACATCAAGAAGCCTTTGACAAACTAACCTCTGATGAGGAAATTATATCATTCTTCGAAACTCATTTTGCTGATGTCATTCCTATTATGCCAACACTTTTAGAAGATTTTAAGCAAAACCCAACTTCTTCACTCGTTACGATTCGTTGTGCGCCGTGGGCATATCAAGGAAAGGTCTGCTTGATTGGAGATGCTTCTCACGCTATTGTTCCATTTTATGGACAGGGAATGAACTCTGGTTTTGAAGATTGTTTTTATTTCAATGAGTTTATGGAAAAGCAACTTAAAAAAAATAAAAACATAGATTGGCAAGAGCTTTTTTCAGACTTTCAAGAAGAACGTATTCCGAATACCAATGCCATAGCAGATTTAGCCATTCAGAACTTTATAGAAATGCGTGATAGAGTAGCCGACCCAGAGTTTTTGCTTAGAAAAAAGATTGAAGCAAAGCTACACGAACAGTTTCCAAGCCGTTGGATTCCACAATATACAATGGTTACGTTTAGTCATTTGCCGTATTCGTATGCGCTCAACACAGGAAAGAAACAAGAGCAAATTATGAATGAGATTATGAAAAAAGAAGATATTGAAAATAACTGGCAAAACTTAGATTGGGAGAGTATTGTAGAACAATTACAATCATAATTTCTAACTTTTTGTTAAAATCTGTCGTATAACCTTTCTACAAACACTTTGTTTGCTACTTCATTTTAAACAAAAACAATAAGCCATGAGTCAAGGTAAAAAAATTTGGTTAGGTATTTTCACATTTGCACCTCTAATAGTAACTATTTTCGGAGTTATTGCTTTCATTGGAGCATTTATCAGTTTCTTTTCTGATGTTTCTCAAAATCAAGTTCCCGAATCGCCAAAGCTTTTTATAGCGACATTCTTTACGTTTTTTATCTTGATTTTCTTAGCCTCTTTAGTAGATTTAGGAATTACAGTTTACTACATTGTAGATATTGTCAGAGATGAGAGCGTATCAGAAAATGAAAAAGTAATTTGGGCTTTAGCCTTGTTTTTTGGTTCTTTTATCAGTACGGCAGTCTATTATTTTGTTCGTATTTGGAATAGAAAAGAGGGAGGAGTTTTTAAGGAAAGTGAAAGCTATAGAATGGCAGAATATTAGAATATATTTTATACAAGTTCTTTTGAGAAGGAAAAGCATGTCTTTTCTTTACCTATAGTCAAATCTAAAAGAGCTTCAATGTTTTTGAGGCTCTTTTTATTGTATCTCTTATTTCTTAAAAAAACGTTCTTCTTGCCCTTCAAAAAGCAAATAATATGCGCCTAAATTTAGATTAGAACAATCTACTGTAAGTCCATTTCCTTCCAAAACAAGTTTTCCGTTATTGTCTAGAACTTGATATGTGGTAGAGCGAGAAAATGTAATTCTGTTGGTTACACTTTTAGGATAAAAAGTAACTTGCTGCTCTCCTTCAGAAACAAATTTTATCTCTGGAGAATAGTAGTATTTTCCTGTAACATCTAAGTATTTCAGTCTATAAATATTTTCTCCTGCACGGTGAGTTAAGGGTAATGTATATACATTTTGTTGGTCGCTTCCTTTACAGCTAATTACCTTTTCTACAATCCAAGTTCTGTTATTTTTGATTTGAATAAAAAACTGACCAAATTTTTTCTCTCCTTTTGTTACCCAAACCATCGTATTCAAATCAATATTGATAGAAGAAAAACGAAAAGGTAATCGGTCTTTTATAGCTTGTGGATTCAATATTTTTGGATTACAACTTCCTGTATGTACAATCTTGACAACGACCTCATCATTGATTTTTAGAAAGGACATATTAATATCAAAAGCAGTTGTGGTAGGAAATTTTACAGTTTTATTATTGACAAATATTTCTTTTATACAATACTCTTTATCTGATATTTGAGGGTTCTGAACATACAAATTTGTTCCGTGATACACTCCCTTTATCAGTAGCTCTTCTTTTGTATTGTCTTGAGCCAAAACAGAACCTGAAAACACCACAAAAATGAAGATAGCGATAAAAGAAAAGAAAGATATTATTTTTTTCATACATCTGTATAAATAAAATCGTCTAACAAGAGAGTTTAACAAAAGGGTACACCAAATTAATCAAAAAAAAACAGTTTCCTAAATTATCTTCACAAATTGTTGTTTTATGAATTGAATTTTGTTGGAAACTGTCTTGTAAAATTTATATTAATCTTTTATTACTTACTTGTTTTAAATGCCTTAAGCATTTCTATAAAATCTTCTTTTCCATGATAGCCTGGCTTTACTGTTGGTTCTTTCTTAGTATTTATCAAAACAATAGAGGGATATCCACTTACTTTAAAAACCTCTTTAGAAAGCTGCTGATAAGAAAGTTTTTTACCATCAAATGATGTAGCATCTGCACTTTCAGCATCTATACGAACAGCGTGATAATTTTTAGCCACATATTCGGCAACTTCATCTGTTTTGAAAGTATCTTTATCCATTTTTTTACACCAACCACACCAATCTGTATAAACATCAATGAAAATAGGCTTCCCATCTTTAGCTGATTTTTTCATTGCCTCCTCAAAACCAATCCATTCTATTTTGTCTTCTGCTTCCTTTACTTCTTCTTTTTTCTTGGTAGAAGCCGTTTTGAACTCTTCTAATATTCCTATAAATTCATCTTTTTCACGATACCCTGAAACCAAAGTAAACTCCTTCTTGCTGTTTATCAAAACAATAGACGGATAGCCTTCTACACCAAAAACATGTTGAGAAAGTTGTTGAAAGGTAAGGCTTTCACCACCTAGTTTGGTAGTTTTTTCACTTTCTGCATCTACTTTTACAGCATGATAGTTTTCAGCTACATATTTTGATACTTCTTCGGTTTGGAAAGTATTCTTATCCATTTTTTTACACCAACCACACCAATCTGTATAAACATCAATAAAAATAGGTTTGCCATCTTGGGCAGATTTTTCCATAGCTTCTTCGAAAGTAACCCACTCAATTTTACCTTTTTTTGTATCTTCTACCTTTTTGGTTGATGAAGACAAGACAAAACTGCTCATAGCAAGTAAACAAAAAATGAGAGCGATATATAAACTATTTTTTTTCATTAGTATTCTTTTAATTAAACTGATTACGTCAAGCAAATTACTCTTTAAAAAAGTATGTTATCTTATTCTATGTGTTTGATTAACATAAAATAACAACAAAACCAACTTTAAAAAGTTATGTGATAAGAAATCGTATTAATGTATTATTGTTGATTCATTTTTTACAAAAAAAATTAAAACAAACCTAAAGCCAAAGTTTGCCTTTTATCTTAGTCTGAAACCTGATTTAGAATAAATTTAGTAAAATATGTATTAATTTATTCCAAAAGACTTAAATTAGCACTCTTAAATCAAACATTAGGCAATTATAGCTTACATTTTAATATAGTATTTCCATTTTTTTGAGCTACTTAATTAGCTTGTTCTTAATCGTTATTTTTACTATCCCTATCCACTGTTATTTCTAAATCATCATGCTTAATATAAAAAAAATTACAAACTACCTATTCCTCTTACTCACTGTTGGGGTGTTGTCTTTTATAATGGTTGGTTGTGGTTCTGTTCCCCAAACTATTTCTAAAGACACCTACAAAGTATATAAAAAACAAGCTAAAGAAGGCAATTCTGATGCTATGCTCAAGATAGCAAATGCTTTCAAAGGCGATATGTTTACGAGTAGTGAGTACAGAGATTACGAAAACGCCATAAAATGGTACTCACAAGCTATGGCAGCCAGTTCGAAACAAAAAGTAGCTGCTGCAAGAGAACTTTTTGAAATTTACATGACAGGAAGTGAAGATGTGCCTAGAAATTTGGATGCTGCAAAAAAATGGTTACAAATTGTAGCTGATAGTATGGATGTGCATCTATATTATCAAGACAATACAGACCTTTACTTGATGGATATTTTTGATGTGTATAAAGATGCAACAAAAGCAGAAGCAAGTGCAGAAAGTCAGTTTTTACTAGGTCGTTATTTCTTAGAGTTTGAAATCGACTATAATACTGGGATGCGTTTCTTAGACAAAGCAGCCGTTACAGATAGTATTAGGTTCAGTCAAGATGTAAATTATTTAAAAGCCAAATGGCAATTTTTCAGAAATCGTCGTAGTGATTTTAATGCAGATATGCCATTTGCATATCAAAAAGGCAAATCTCATCAAGTAATGAAACGCTTTGCAGATGAAGGTAGCGAACTTGCCAAGCTAGAATATGCCAACTACATTGTACACAAAGCAGAAAAACCACAAGATGTAAGAGAAGAAACTGAAAAACTACTTCGTAATTTTGTTGTACCAAAGTTTGCCAACAAAGAAAAACAACTCAAAGCCACTTATTTGGCTGCCTTAACACAAGAAGGAAAAAACCATGTGATTGCCTTTAGGAATTTGACTGCCTTAAAAGACAAAAATTTCAGTACTGAACAGTTTCTTTATATGGACGATGCAATCAAAGAATACAAAGAAATTGCTAACCAATTAGAAACACTTACAGGACTTGGCAAACTGACAGAAGAACGCCCTATGTTTATTGATATTCCTTTAGAGCTTCCTGCGTATTACCAACATTATGATGGAGATATACGTCCATTGGTAGCCGTAAAAGATGCCATCACAACAGAAGAAAATATAGAATTTCTTACGCCAGAAAATGTAGAGAAATACAAACAAACGCTTTTAGAGCAAGTAGATGATATTTTTGCAAAAGCCAACACTCCAGCTGAACTATACAGCTTTAAAAATGCGATGGAAAAAGATGATTTCTTTAAGCCCCTTGCAAAGCCTTATTTGGATAGTCTGATTCAAAAACAATTAGATGCAAAAGGACTAGTACAAGAAGATTTGGTCTATGAATATGAAAAAGGGCGTTTGGAAAACACTACATTTTATAATTTGGAAGAAGGTAGAAAATTTATTGAAGCTCTTTCAAAAAGAAATGACCTAGACCCAGAACCAGAACAACCTAAGAGACGCTGGGGAAGAAAGCCTGTTAAACAAGAACCTCGCAAAAACGCACTCTTGAAGCGTGCAAAAGTTAAAGTTTTGGAAGATATTTATGGAAACTCTCCTACCATCAAACAAATCGAAGACCTTAACAGAACTATTCCTAGATATGCGTGGCTTGCGCCTGAAGGAAGAGAGTGGGCAGTAGGTTTGAAGGGAAATAGTGATAGCTGGTTTACTGGAATTGTTGATTTATCTAAAACTCGTACACAATATTTTTACGAAGTAAAACGTCTTGGTGACTCTGACCGTTTCTTGATGGAAATAAAATCTATCAAAAACAATAAATCTAACAATGCCTACAATACAGCCATTGAAGTAGAGAAAATGGTAAAAGGAGGAAGTGAATCTGGCGATGTAGAGGGTTACAATGTTACTATTTTTGGTGCAAAATATCAGACCTATGGCTGGAAACAAAGCAAAACTGACTTCTTTAGAGTAATCTGTAAGCCTAGTCAAAGTAAGTTAGAAAATGCTGTTTGTACAGGTTATATGGCAGTCAATAGAGATAAATCTTTTTCAGATGACTTTTTAAGAAATCATAATGTTTCTTCTAATTCTCAAAAAGATGCCATTCGTGCTGTAGTGCGTTATTTTATTTTAGAGATGCACAAAAATTTGGGGATTAGATAATCCTATGAATATAAAAAATTTATCAAAAACACCTTTCAAAGCAATTTGAAAGGTGTTTTTTGGTTTAATCAGGGTTTTGTCAAAGGCAAAGCTTTATTCTACATTTTTATAACTTCACCCCAACCGTGATTTTTGCTAAATCTACATTTTTTGTATAAGTCAAGATTAGGCAAGCTCCCTGTTTCTGCTTTACAAATTTCTAAAATTTCTTCTACCAGTTTTAGTGTTTCAGGACTATAGCTAGGAATAGCACTATAAAAATGAATACTAGCAATATCTACAATTTTATCAATGACTAAACAAGAGTTTTCTCCTATATCTTGATACAACATTTTAAAACTTAAATATTCTGCCTGTGAGATTAGAGTAAACTCATCTGAGTATGACATATTTAAAATTACATCAGGTATAATTTCGGCAGATAGCTCTTCCCAATCTGCAATATCTATATTTGGGTCATATATAAAGCGATTCAGAAAAGATAAGACCTTGTATAATGGTTCAGTGTATATTGTTGCAGGTAGCATATATTTTAAACACGCAATTCCCATTGCGACTCTTCCTTTAATGGATATTTTCTTTATATTAATTGTTTCCATTATTTATACTACTTTATTCTACTCAATATCTCACTATATTCAGCAGCTTGTTCTAGCAGTTTTTTGATAGCTTCATCATCTAAATTTGGATAAAGTCGTTTGACTTCTGCAATCGTTTCGTCTAATTCTGCTTTTGCACCTTTTGGGTTTTCTTTAGCAAATTCTTCTGCCATTACTTTCATACTTTGATTCAAAACAGCAATCGCATAGAGTCTTCTGTCTTCTTCTGCCATTTTTATTTCTAGTTCTTGATTTTCTGGACTCCATTCCAAATACGCTTTTGTCTCTTCGGTATAAGTTTTTCCGTCTATTAGATTTTTATAGCTTGTTTTTACCACAACGGGTTCTTTTGTAATTTCCTCTGTCGGATTTTTAACCACAAATTTCAAAAGTGCCAAATTTCTCAAGCCATCATAGACATTAGGTAACTTCAAGACAACTTTTCCTTCTCGTTTTTCCTCTACTTCAAAACCCATAAGTTGCGTAAAAAATAGATTTTTGTTGTACAAAACCTCTACTTTGACTTTCCTAGCGATTGGAGAAATAAGGCTATTGAGTTCTTTTTCAAAAACTACTGGCAAACCGTCTGCCCCTATGGTAGTTTCCATCAAGCCACCTCCTACAGTAGCGATGTGATGTAAAAGTCCTCTGTTATAACCTTCTCCCACACCCACAGCCGAACATTCTACGCCTTCGTCTTTGTAACCTTGCACAGTTTCGACCATTTTATCAACTGGCGTAACACCATACCCATCTGTTAGCAAAACCAAACGATTGGTAGCATTTTTCTTGAAGTTTTTCTTTACTTCTGCAAATCCTTTTTCTAACCCATTATAAATATTTGTTCCTCCATCAGCTTCTAAGCGAGAGATAGCAAATAAAATTCTGTCTTTGTTATCCTTAATTTTACCTGCAGGAATAATAGTTTCTGCATTATCATTAAAAACTACTAATGAAAATGTATTTTCATTTGGTAGTTGATTTACAAATTTTGTTAGTCCTTTTCTAAGATATTCAATGCGCTGCTCTCCAGCCATTGAGCCACTAATATCTACAATCGCTACAATATTTATATCTGAAGCTAGTTTATTTTCCTTTGTATTAGCAGCAAAAGTAAGTTCTAATAATGCTTGTTTGGATTTTGAATCAATAGGATTGAGAAAATTTGCTCTAATGGCAAAATCTTTTCCTGTGGGTGGTGGCGCAATTTCTTTTTTATAATAACTTTCAAATTCTTCTAAAATAAGTTCGGCAGGCGTGGGAATAAACCTTTCAGGATACTGATAACGTGGCAAAGGCGAATAAACAAGTGTTTTGTAACCATATCCAATTCCCCTAGAACGAGAAAAATCTAAAACATCCACATCAAACTGATAACGAAAATCAATCATGTATTTTTCGCCTTTTGGAAGCAAAAAAATAGCTTCTCCTTTGTCATTGGTGTAGGCTTCATATACTGTATTTTCTCCGATGACTTGCAAAAAAACAGGCTCATCTTTCCACGGTGTTCCGTCAGATTTTTTAGCTGTTACTTTTCCAAGCACTCTAGCTGTTGTTCCATCTTGTCCTTGTGGCAAAACTTGTGTGATGGTATCTCCTCTTCTATTTTCTGTGATTTTGGTAGGTTCATACGTAAAATTTACTCCTGCTGAATAGAATTTTCTGTTTGGAATATCTACATATTTATAACTTTCTATGCCATCTATATCTATTTCATAATCTGAATTGTTAGGAGCAAGAAAATAGGCTGTTCCAGTACGGTCGGTGGTGGTTGTCCACGTTTTAAGATGTTTGTAAGAGGTTATACTGACAGGATAATTTGCTAAAGGAGTTCGGTCAGCTTTATTTATTTTCAAACGAATAAGAGCCTCATTTTCTGTAGGTTTTAAGGTTTGTTTTGTAGGAAAGTCTATTTTTTCTATACTAAGAAAAGACCTATCAACGGCTGGACGGCTTTCACGCTCATAGGTTTTGTAATCATAAGTAGTTGTTACTCGCTGTGTACTTGTACCTCGCTGTGGCGCACGAAGCTGCCATTTGTAATAGTTTTTTATATCTCCCATATTGTACTGCCAATATTTCCCTCCTTCTAGCTTTGTTTTCAAAATTCCTTGTGAGTTAGTGGTGGCAGTAACTTTGTCTTTGGTTTGCATTTCTACAAACTCAACTTTTTTATTAGAATACGGACGACCTTGATTGTCCAATACTCTAAGTTCTAGCATAATATCTTGAGCAAAAGCCGATAGAGATGAGAAAATAAAAAATGAAAGGAGAAAAAATATTCTTTTAAATAGAGAGAGGTTCATAAATATAGCAGTTAGTTTTTAAAGTAAGGAATGACTTTTTACCAACAACGTACAGATAAGTCATTTAGTACGCTAATTTTTATGATATATTTAGAATCTCTACAATACTTCCTTTAATTTCTTCAAAAAAATAGGGTTTGAATGAATGTTGGCGTGCCCTTGATTGGGGAGTGTGATAAAGCTAGTTTTATTTACTTTGTCATTCAGATTATTTTCTAAATATTCTTTTATCATCAGAGAAGATTCATAAGGAATTACTCTATCTGCTGTTCCGTGAAAAATATACGTGGGTACTTTGTTTTGGGATAAAAATTTGGCTGTATGAAACTCGTATTTTAGCAAAAATGTAGGTACAAAAGGAAATCTACGTGTCGTCATATCAGTCAAACTAAAATAAGGAGCTTGTAAAATAAGACTTTTAGGAGTGTTCTGACTGGCAAGCATGGCAGCAGATGCCGTTCCGACAGAATAACCTACCACTACAATATTTTCCTCATCATATTTTTGTGTTTTTCTAACAAAATCATAAGCTGTCTGAACATCATTAAAAAACTGTTCTTGGCTATAAATTTTACCTTTACTTTTACCATACCCACGATAATCTAAGATAAACAAATCGTAGCCTAACTCTGTATAAACATCTGCTAAATTTCCCCAAAACTGTACTTGTCCTACATTTCCGTGAAGATAAAAAACTAGCTTTTTTTTACTTTTATTTTTTAGTGAATCTTTGTTCTGACTATAAAATAAAACTCCATGTAAATTTAGGTTGTCTTTTGTAGGAATGGTTATCTCGGCAAAAGGCTTTTGAAAGTTGAAAACATAACTTTGTTCTAGCTTTGTAGGAAAGAAAATGAGTTTTTCTTGGAAAAAATATAATCCTGTGCAAAGCAAAACGTACAAGCCAGCTAAAACGGCAAGTGTTCGAAGTATAATTTTTTTGAGTTTTTGCATAGACAAATTTACAAACTTTCTTCAATCGCTTTTCCCAAATGTGGATAATCAAATTCAAAACCTTCCTCCTGCAATCGTTGTGGCAGTACCCAACGGCTTTTCAAAAGCAGTTCGGTTTCTGTACGAATCATAAAAGCTCCAATTTCTAACAAAAATTTGGGTGTCGGAATGCCAAAAGGAACATTCATTTTTTCTCTAAAAATCTGCATCAGTTCTTTATTTTTGACTGGATTTGGTGAGGAGCAGTTAAAAACACCTTCCAATTTTTCATTTTCCAGTAAAAACAAGATAATTCTATACAAATCGTGAATATGCAGCCAACTGAACATCTGCCCTCCGCTTCCTTGTTTTCCTCCCAAACCAAAACGAACAATGTTTTTGTAGGGTGGAATTACGCCACCATCTTTTCCTAGAATAATTGCCATTCGAAGTGCAATCTGTCTTGTATTTTCTAGCTCAAAGCCAAAAAACTCTCTTTCCCACGCTGTGGCAACATCTACAGAAAAACCTGTACCGATTTCGCCTGCTTTTTCTGTCATCGGTCGGTCTTGAGCGTGTCTGTAAATGGTAGCTGTACTAGAATTGAACCATATTTTAGGTGGATTTTTACAGTTTTGGATGGCTTCCCCTAGAATTTTGGTAGTTTCAGTTCTAGAACGCAAAATTTCATTTTTATTTTTCTCATTATAACGACAATCTACTGACTTACCAGCCAAATTGATAAGCATTTCGGCATTTTCTAAAACTTCTGTTATTTTGTTAGGAGTATTCCAGTTTATAGGAGTACTTCGTGCAATGACAATAACTTCATAGCCAAGTTCTGAAAACTTTTTTTGAAAATACTTTCCTACAAAGCCTGTTCCTCCTGCTAAAACTATTTTTCTATTTTCCATATTTGATGGTATGTTTTAGTTGGGAATGCTATGATATTTTTTCACTCCTAAAAGTCCTAATACTCCGATAGGTAATAGTAAAATCCATTGTGAAGCAAAACTCTGATACAAAAGACTTACAACAATAAAGGAAATTGGAAAAAGCAAATACAAATAACTTACAAACTGAATGACGGCTTTGCACTCTAGTTTGGGTCTGAAAAAATTCAAGAGAAATGCAGCAGAAGTAAAAAATAGAAATAGCGTTACCATGTGCCAAACAGCTAATAGTTCAGTTTGAACTTGCTTTTCTATCGTACTAGAAAGTAATGGACTAATAAGACTACTTTGCCCTGCAAAAGTATGAATCAAAGCTGTAAAGAGATTTAAAATTCCTGCCAAAAACAAAAAGATGTTTTTCATAGCCACAATGTGTTTTCCTGTATTTTGATAATTGAATTTAGCTCAAATATACACAAAAAAATAAAACTTTCAATTTTATTTGAAAATTTTGAAAGTTTATTTAAGCTTCTTCATGATTCTGAGCTACTAATCTATGTTAGTTGTGTGTTGCCTTACAGTTTGTATAACATTTAGTTGTTTCTCTAAACTATCAGTCTTGACTTCTTTTTCCCAATACGGCTTGTTTTTAATAAATTCTGTCCATTTATCAACGTGCATATCAAAGTTATTTGTTGAATTTACCTTATCAAGGTAGAGTACAGCTTCGATTGCTTCTTGTTGGTCAAACCATAAGTCTGGCTTCGTCAAATAATAATCAAGATATAGATTTAAGTAATTAATACACTTTGGCAAATTAAACGAAGCAAGTACCTTACAATAAACACGACCTGCATAACACACTTCACTTTTCAATAAGTGTGTTCCGATAATATCAATAAATTGAGTTTGATTGGCAATTGCAGAAAAAAATGCTCCTGTCTGTCTTGTTCTCCAATTAAAATCACCAAGATTCATTTGAATTATATCTGTTGTGATTTTATTTTTGGTGGAAATTAACTCATCTGTCCATTTATCATCAGTACGATGAATATTCCTATAAAAGGGAATTACCCACGTATCAATAAACTCTTGCTTCAATTTAAAGTCATTCTTAAACGACTTTAATTCATCAAATAATGATGAGTGGCGAACTGTTGCCCCTGCAACGTGTAATTTCACAAAGTCATTTTCTTTATTTTTCATAGGTTAAATACTAAGTTTAAAGAATTAATCCTCTTCATCTAACTCAAAAATCTCATTGACAGGCTTTCCAAAAAGTTGAGAGAGTTTGAGAGCCAAAACAGTAGAGGGAACATACTTATTTTTTTCAATAGAGCTAATGGTCTGCCTAGAAACGCCTATTTTTTGTGCAAGCTCTTCTTGGGTAATATCTAAAATAGCCCGTTCTACTTTGATTCTATTTTTCATTTCTAATTGTAATTCCATTTTAATAAAGTTTTGAGATAAATAAGGTTATGACTGTACTTTTTTGAGTAGTTGGAAAAAAGCAATTTGCATAGCAAGCATAAACCAAAGCACAATACTAGAACTCATTTCAGAGTAACTTGTATCCATATTTATCACGAAATCAACAGCAAAATCTATAACTGGCATAGCTAAAGCATAAATTACACCCAATATAAAAGCAATAGAATACGACTGTACTCTTAATTTTTGTATCATTTCATCTTCTTGTTTTTCCTTCGAAACAGAAATCAGAAGCATAAATACCAATACCATTTTTGCAGCAACAGAAAGTAAAATAGCAGCATCTTCCATTATAAAATGAAAAAATAAAACTGCCAACACAGAAATAATAAGCCCTGACCAACCCAACATTTTGAAAGAGTGAGACAAAAGTTGGAAACGATTGAGAGTTTGTTGTTCTTTTTCACAGATTTGAGTAAGATTCATAGTTTTGAGTGGTTATTTTAGAAATAAAATTTAATCACAATTTATTATTGTAAAGTTACAACGACAAAAAGTAAAATTTAGTTGTCTTTATGTAAAAAATACTTTACATTTTATTTTCAAGCTATTAAAAAACGTAAATACTACCTAGTTTAATTGCGTATCTGCTGCTAAAATGCTATTTTGCTTATGGCTATTTTAAGAATTATTCAGAATAATAAAGAATTCCTATTCCATAAAAATAAGTCCTATAACTTACTAAAATAATACAATTGGGAAAAAAGGCTTTATGAAAAAACTTTATACTCTTTTTCTTATCATCATTAGTTGCTGTTTTTGGCTGTCTTCTAATTTGTTTGGACAACAGTATTTGTTCAGAACCTTTGGCTTAGACCACGGCTTGCCTCAGTCAGAAGTCCCTACTCCACAAGCAGGTATAGTAGATTCGAAGGGAAGAATTTGGGTAGGAACAAATGGAGGAGGGCTTGCGCTCCTAGAACAGGAAAAATATAGAGTTTTTGGAGTAAAGGACGGTCTCAATAGTAATCTAATCAGTAGTGTGGTAGAAGATAGCGAAGGAAACATTTGGATTCTTTCTCAAAATAAAAACCTCTCAAAATATGATGGTGTAAATTTTACTTCTTTTCCAGAATTGAATGGAAAAATGATATTAACTGGTCGTCTGTCTATTGACAAATGGCAAAATGTATGGGTATTAGCTCTTGGAGGTGGTGCTGGTGTAAACAATACTCTTTATTGGAAACCAAAAGATGAAAAAACGTTTAGAGAGTACAAACAAGCTGATTTGGGAAACCTACCTTCTCCAACGCTTTTTATGGTTCATGTACAGACTTTTGAAACTTATCTTAATCATCAAAATGAACTCTTTAAATTTAATGGAAAGAAATTTGAAAAAATAGTCTATCCAAAAGCAGATAGCGATTCGCTTATCCAAAATAAAAATCTTTTTTTAGCTCATCAAGACTTCAATCAAAATCATTGGCTATGGGCTAATGACCCAACGACAGGAATAAACGACTTAATTTTCTTTGATAAAGAAAAAAAGAAGTACAATAAAATCAATTTCCCTCAACATCTTATTCCCACAGGCACTGTTCCCAATGCTGGTTGGCAAATTCTGTTAGCTTCAGACAATAAATTATATGTTCTTATCCCTGGCTTTACTACAATTTTTATATATGACAAAAATCAAACTTTCTTGAAGAGTTATAGTCCTCAAAATGGTATTACAGGAATCACTGCTGGTAGTGGAGTTATCTTTGAAGACCCTTACGGAGTTATTTGGGTAGGAACTCGTGGCAAAGGAATGATGCAACTTCCTCAAGAAAAGTTTACAAACTATACTCAAAAAGACGGATTGCAAGGTGATATTATTTTTTCTATTGGTGAAGATAGCAAAAACAGAATTTGGTTAGGAAGCTCGGTAGGAGGTATTACACTTTACCAAGACAAAAAACTAACGACTGTTTTATCTTCTCTTAATGGCGTTGCTAGAATAACTGGTTTTTTCCACAAAGGAAATGATACAACTTATGTAGCTTCTGGTGCAGGTGTTTTGGAAATTGTAGAAGATACAACTCAAAATACCTTTAGTTCGAAACTTCTTAATCAAAAATTTGGATTCCCTCCTTTTCCATTTATTAGATGCATGACCAAAATTGATAGTATTCTTTGGGCAGGCACACAAGCCAACGGAATAGTAGGTTATGATTTGAAGGCTGACAGCGTAAAATATCGCTTTGCTCAAAAAGAATTAGGGGGAAGTACCATAACTGATATAAAAAAAGACTCAAAGGGCAATTATTGGTTAGCAACTTTCAATGGACTTATAAAGTGGGATGGAAAAGGAACAGAAAAGTCTAATTTTAAACGCTTTACAATAGCAGACGGACTAGGTGATAATCTACTCTTACAGCTTTACATAGATAAAAAAGACATTATTTGGATAATTGCCTATTCAGGCGGGCTCAATCGATTTGATGGAAAAGAGTTTCAAACCTACCAAACTCCACAAGGACTTTCATCAGATATTATTTATTCAATCTTGCCTGTCAAAGATAAACTAGACCAGTTTTGGATAGGAACACAAAGAGGATTAAATAAAGCCTATTTCAGAGCTGATGGAAAACTTATGCGAGTAGAGGAATATGGAAAAGAAGATGGTTTTTTTGGCGATGAGTCCAACTCAAAAGCTCTTTTTCAAGACAGTAAGGGAAATATTTGGGCTGGACACCTCAATGGGGTTACAAAATGCAACTTTTCAGAAGAGAGAAAAACTATTTTACCCAAAACAATTATTAGCGAAGTCAATCTCTCACTTACCCAAACTAATTGGAGAGATTCTGTCTATGTAGATAATTTTGATTCACTTTCAAAATGGAACAACCTACCCCAAAACTTAAACCTTTCAGCTGACCAAAACACACTTAATTTTGATTTTTATTGTGCTGATTTTTCTAATCCTAATGATGTTCAATATCAATGGTGGTTAGAAGGTTTTAATAAAGATTGGCTCATTCCAACTCAAAAAACAGAGGCTACCTATTCCAATCTGCCTGCTAAAAACTATACTTTTCACGTTCGTTCAAGAATTGGAGAAGACGGAGAGTGGGGCGAAGAAGCTACCTTTAACTTCAAGGTAAAGCCTTATTGGTATCAAACATGGTTTGCTAGAATTGGAGGGCTATTTTTAATAGTAGGTGTTGTCTTTGGTGGAATAAAATGGCGTACTAGCAATTTAGAGGCAAGTAGAAAACGATTAGAGCAGCAAGTAGCAGAACGCACTGTTGAAGTTCGAAAACGTAACAATGAAATCTTAGAGAAAAATCAAGAGTTAGAAGCACAACAAAACAAACTAACAGAAGCCTACGAAGATATTCAAGAAAAAAATAAAAATATTACGGCAAGTATTACCTATGCAAAGCGCATTCAAGATGCTATGTTGCCTTCCGATGAGCGCATTCAAGAGACATTAGAGAATTGTTTTGTATTCTATAAGCCTCGTGATATTGTTTCAGGAGATTTTTATTGGATAAGCGAAGTAAAAGATAAGATTTTTATTGCTGCTGTCGACTGTACTGGACACGGTGTTCCAGGGGCATTTATGTCTGTGATAGGAAGTAATCTTTTGTATGAAGTAATTGAAAGTCAAGGCATTTTATCTCCAGCTAAAATCTTAGATGCTCTCAATGAAAATGTACGTCGCCACCTCAATCAAGACCAAACCAACAACCGTGATGGAATGGATATGGCTATTTGTGTTATAGATAAAAATACTAAAGTGTTGAACTTTGCAGGTGCAAAAAATCCACTTCTTCACATACATAGCAACACCTATGAAATCATAAAAGGCGACCGTTTTCCAATAGGTGGTTTCGACAAGCACGGACAACGACCCTTTACAGAACACACCATCATTCCAAGAGAAGACAGTGTTTTTTATATTTATTCAGATGGTTTTCAAGACCAATTTGGAGGTTTAGAAGGTAGAAAATATATGTCCAGACGTTTTCATAAATACCTTCAAAGTATTTCATCACTTCCCACACAAAAACAAAAATCAGAATTAGCCCAAGAATTTAAAGATTGGAAAGACTCTGGAAACGAACG
>NZ_JAHDIG010000033.1:9707-49913 GCF_020630935.1 Bernardetia sp. | reverse complement strand
AAATTGCACTAGCTTTTGAAAATAACAAAATTATACCAGCTAACTACTTAAAAATCTCAATATTTCTTCATAAACTTTGTCTAGTTCTTCATTTGTGATAATATATGGAGGAATCATATAAATCACATTTCCCAACGGACGGAGTAGAATATTTTTTTCTAAAAAGTAGCTATAAATATTTTTTCTCCACTCATTAAAATACGAAGTTTGCTCGTCGGTTTTGAGTTCTAAGGCGAAGATTGTCCCACACGTTCTGACTTCCAAAATTTTATCCTTAATGCTATTGTTGCAATTTATTTGTTTTGCAAAGTTAATGTGTTTTTCTGCAATGCGTTTTCTATTTTGGTTACATTCATCACTTAACAGAAGTTCCAAACTTGCATTGGCAGCAGCACAAGCAATCGGATTTCCTGTGTAGGAATGTCCGTGAAAAAATGTTTTCAAAATATCGTTATCATAAAATGGCTTGGCTACTTTTTCCGTACAGAGTGTAACAGCAAGAGGTAAAAAACCTCCTGTAATTCCTTTTGAAAGACAAATCAAGTCTGGTTTTTCTTGTAAATATTCAGAAGCAAAAAGATGGTCAGTTCTGCCAAAACCTGTCATTATCTCATCGGCAATGCAGAATGTGTCTTTTTGATGTGCTAGTTGTATAAGCTGATCTAAATGCTTTGGAGAATAGGTTTGCATTCCTCCAGCTCCTTGAATGATAGGTTCAAAAATAAAAGCTGCGACTTCTTCTGTCTCTACTATTTTACTGAATTTTTCTTTTACTTCATTCCAATTTTTTTCTGTTGGACGTGGAATAAATTCTACCTCAAAAAGCAATGGATTAAAAGGAGCATTAAAAGGTGTTCTGTCACAAACTGCCATTGCTCCAAATGTGTCGCCGTGGTATGCACCCTCTATGGCAATTATTTTTCTTCTATTTTTTTCTTCTATTTTTTTCTTATTATGAAAATGTTGTAAACAAATTTTTAAAGCTACTTCAATCGCTGTTGAGCCATCGTCTGAAAAAAATACCTTGCTCATAGTTGGTAGAAGTTCTAGGAGACTTTGGGCTAATGTTTCGGCAGGCTCATGTGTAAACCCTGCAAAGATAACGTGTTCTAGGTTGTGTGCTTGTTCAGAAATAGCATTTGCAATTTTTTTGTTAGCGTGTCCGTGGATATTTACCCACCACGAAGAAACAGCATCTAAAATTTTTCGTCCGTCTTTTGTATGAAGATACACTCCATCTGCTTTTACGATTTCTAATGGGTCGTATCCTTCAGCTAGTGGCGTAAAGGGATGCCAAATATTGTCTTTTATCATTTTATGTGTATTCTGTTTTTAGTATTTTACTGTAAAAATAAAACAGCAAATACTACAAACATAATTTCTAATGCTATGTTTTTTGTCAAAGGCAAACCTTTTGACCTACACAATACAATCTGCTATTTCATCCTGAAATCTAAATCTAAAAATCTAAACTGATTTTCATTCAATCCAAATATTATTTTGTTCTGTATCTAGTTCTTTTACAAAATGTTTGACAATATTGGGTTGGTCTTTAAAAATGAGAAGTGTTGAGGGGGAAGACTGAGAAATAAAACCAATAATAATTTCTAACTGCTTATTTGAAACTTCTATAATTCTAAATGTATTTTGGTGTCCGTTTTTTGTACCAATGGTAATGCTGTTGTAGGTAAAAATAATTTGAGTAACATCTTTGTAGTCAGTGATATAGCCCTTTTTTGAATCATCAAAATAAATTAAAATTCCATCTTCTTTGAAGTGTAGAACTTTACTTCTCATATTTGGAAATACACTAATAGAGGTTGCATTGCCTGCTTCATCTTGCAAATAAATAAGTGGTAAGAGAACTGTTCCTGCAATAACTGCAAATAAAAATATATAGGCTTGGTCAGATAAATCCACAAAAATCCCAATAAGTATGCATACAAAAACCATCAATCCCATAAGTACATAGACTACACTTTTTCCATCTTCAAACACAGGACTATTGCTATTACTCATCTGTATTTGAGTCTGCTCATTTATACGTAAATGTACATCTATTTTTTTCCAAAAAAGATTGTCTAATTTACTTTCAAAACTCTCAAAAGTTTCATTTTCTGTTCCTTTGAGGGGAAAAAGTAATGAATTTACATCTTTCAAAATGCGAAGTTCCAAAACTTTTCGAACTGGAAAGTCGGCTAGTGTTTCACTCTGATTGCAATGTGTTTTACCTAAATATTCCCACGTATCTTTTAAGAAAGCAGATTTACAATCAGCACAAAAAACAACTTCATCTCCATCAGAAATAAGGTCACCAGTAATAGGGTCTTGACGGTTTTCTTGTAGGAAGTTAAAGTGGTTATCTGACTGGATTTTGTGTATGTTCATAGAGATTATTTAGAGGAAAATAGCAAAGTATATTTTACGTGGAAATAGATTTTATGGTTTTTGAGGCTTCTCTTTTTCGCATTAACATCTCCTTAACAAACCTTTGAAAGTCATTAACAGCGACCAAAAAGCATCTGCCGTATATTTGTATAAGTTCTTGTTGCAACGAATACTTAATTACTAACAATCATTATAAACTTTAAATTTTCAAGATTATGCAAAAGCAATTTTTTGGTTTTATTTTCTCGCTAGTTGTTCTTTCATTTTTATTCGCTTTTTCTCCAGCTTATAATTCTATCAACTGGAAACAAACCAGTATTGAGTTTGGAAAAATTCAGAAAGGAAAACCCGTAACAGCAAGTTATGAGTTTGTAAATACAGGAAAAAAACCAGTTATGATTCAGTCTGCAAAAGGTTCTTGTGGCTGTACAGGAGTGGAATATTCTAAAGAGGCAATTCCAGCAGGGCAAGCGAGTAGTATAAAGGCAACTTTCAATGCTGCTAAAGTAGGGGCTTTCAACAAAACAGTTACTGTAATGGTCGCTGGTGATGAAAAACCTATCGTACTACGTTTTAATGGAGAAGTGGTAGAATAATTATGAATTTTCTAATTGCGAATTACAGAATACTAGGAGTTTTATAGTACTGTAATTCGTAATTTTTTTTAGACTAAAATTAAAATTTAAAATGAAAAAATATGTGATAGCTTTTGTATTGATTTTGGTGTCAATACAGATTCAAGCTCAAGATTTTATAGTTATACCCAAACACATAAATATAGAGGGAAGAGAAAAGAAAAAGGTTATACAACAACTAGACTCTCTACTGCATCAGATTATTATACAGAAATTAGATACGAACTTAATTTCAAAAAATAAAAGAGACTTTACAATTTCAGTAATTGATAAGCTTATGCGTTATGAACAAAAAAAAGACTCTGTGGCTAAACTGATATTAGACAAACAACTTATAAATATCTATCCAATTGATAGCCAGCAGTATTCCATATCAGTTGCTTATCTTTATAAGAAAGATGAACAAATTATTTTGCCTTATATTTTTACGCTCATAGCAGACTGCACAAAAGAGAATATTACTTTTTCTGTTCCCTTAAATTATTTAACTAGATATTGGCAAAAGACAAAAATTGGAAACATTACTTATTTTCATCAAGGTAAATTAGATATAGAGCAAGCTATAATCTTTGATAAGAAAAACACTCAAATAGCTACTTTAATGGGTTTAAAAGCTGAGAAAATGGACTTTTATATGTGTGATAGCTATAAAGAAATCATGCAACTGATTGGTTTTGATTATTCGTATAGCGCAAATGGAATAGCTACTGGAGGATATGGTGTGATAGCCAATACAATATTTATGAATCATGAGGACTTTTCACATGATGTTTTTCATTATTATTCTGGATTAGTCAATAAAAGAGAAGATAGAAATTGGATTGCTGAAGAGGGAGTAGCCTATACGCTAGGTAATGCTTATTATACAGATGAGGAAGGCAAGATGGTAACACAGAAGAGGTTAATCAAGGAACTAGAAAATTATCTTATTCAGAATCAAGATAGCACATTATGGCAATTATTTAAAGAAGATTATCCCATTTTTGATAGCATTGCAAATGACCTTTCAGTACGTTCTGTTATTTCCAGTATTATTGTAGATGAAGTACTCCTTAAAAAAGGCAAAATTGGCGTATTAGAGCTAGTTAATAGTGGAGGGGGAAAGAAAAAATTTGATAACTACATGAAAACTATAGATGAATTAATAGGTATCAATGAGAATAATTTCAATGAGAGAATAAAAAAGCTAATGAAAGACTATAAGTAGTTTTTTGTACTACTAAAGATGTTTTTTGAACTTTATTTATTGTCTTTGGGTTTTGGAAAAGTATATAACAAGATTATGTATAAATCAAAATTTTAATTATGATTTTATGTAGATTTAATAATTTAGCAAATTTAATTTGCATAATTTTGGCATATACAAAATATATGATTTCTAATATTAGAATTTCATTTGTTTTATTTCTCCATTAATCCAAAATTCTAAAGTCATGGTTAGTCGGAAAGTTTTAGTATTGAATGCAGATTATCGTGCTATTTCAGTGTGTAGTGTGGCCAAAGCCTTTTTGCTTGTCTATCTACAAAAAGCTGAAACAGTAAATACCGTACAAGGAGGTTTTATCCAAACTGTAAATAAGGCTTTTGCTGCCCCTTCTGTCATTCGCCTAAATTCATACATCAATATTCCGTACAGAGGAGTAATGCTCACACGTCAAAACATTTTCAAACGAGACGGAAATCAGTGTGTGTACTGCAACAGCACCAAAGACCTTACCTTAGACCACGTTGTACCTCGTTCACAAGGGGGAAAAACTTCTTGGACAAACTTGGTAAGTGCTTGTCAGCGTTGCAATGCAAAGAAAAGTGATTTCAGTCTTGAAGATGTAGGCATGACACTTCCTTACAAGCCGTTTAAGCCTACTTTTGTAATGTTTTTGCGTGAGTTTTCAAGAATGGGAGATGAAAATTGGAAACCGTATCTACAACACGCCTAATTTAATTCTGCTCTCATAATATGAAATATAAATTACTCAAAAAGAGCATATATTCTTACTGTAAAAAAACAAACCTTCCCAAAATAGTCTATAATAACTAATTTTGAGAAGGTTTTTTTAGTTTTTTGTGTCAAAAAGGCGTTACAGTCTTTTTCCAATCGTTTTTTTCTCTACTATTTTTGATGATGAATTAGGCAATTCTTTTTGAGATGAATTTGGAAGTTGAGCTGCTTTTTTAGGAGTAGGGTCTAACATAACTCTGTTGGAAAGCCATTTACTAGCATCAGCAAGCTGTTCAAAAACTTGTACCTTATATCTTCCTTCACTATTCTTGCTCAAAAACATTTCTAAAGAAATATTAGAAAATAAATCATTACCTGTATTGATAGCCCAGTAAAACATTCCTGCCTCAATAGCCCGAGGAGTCCAATCTTTTGTAAGCCATTCGTTTGCTTCATTCCATGGTCCTACAATTTGGCTATGGTCTGCCAAAACAGCAATCGCATTATTTTCAGCTACTTGCTCTATAATTTTATTATATCCTGTTTTGATGTCTTGCATGCGAATAAAACCTTTCCACTGATAAAAGACCCATTGAGATTTTTTGTCATACTCTACAGTTAGACAGACAGAGCCAAATTCGTTATTTACATGATGAATCATAGTTAAGAATATTTTTATTATTAAGCAAGTATAAATTTATTTCTACGGATTGCTGTATTAATTAGATACTAAAATAATAATTTTATGTTTATTTTTCAAAAGATGTATTAGATACGTTTTAAGTCTAGCTAATTATCATCATTACTCTTCTTCTTGAGAAGCTACTTTTTTAGACTTCTTAATTGGCTTGGTATCTATTTTTTTAGGCTGTACTCTTCTGAAAACCCATTCTGTATCAGAAGACAATTCTGAGTCAAAATGATAGCCATCTTCTTCAAAGTTTTTCAATTTGCTTGCCTGCTTAACTCTATTTTGAACAATATAACGAGCCATTTTACCTCTTGCTCGTTTTGCAAAAATAGCGACTGTTCGGAGTTCTCCATTTTTCTCTTCTTTAAACACAGGGGTAATCACACCTAGTTTCAAATGCCTGTTTACGATTGCTTTAGAATATTCTTTGGAAGCCAAGTTTATTATTACATCATCTTGATAACGAGTGTTGAAATAATCTGTCAAGAATTTATCCCAAAATTTGTATAAACTATTGCCTCTTTTGGTTTTTAAGGGTGTTCCCATTTCTAGGCGATAGGGCTGAATGAGGTCAAGGGGACGTAAAATGCCATAAAAACCAGAAAGAATACGCAAGTTTCCGTGTGCAAAATACAAATCATCTTCGGTAAGCGAATCTACATCCAAACCATCATACACATCACCACGGAAGGCAATAATTGCTTGCCTATCATATTCTGGAGTAAAGGGAAATTGTATGTCTTGAAAGCGATTGTAGTTTAGAAATGCCAGTCTCTCACTCACTTGCATTACCTCTTGCAATTCTTCAACTGTTTTTTCTTGTAGAGTCTCTAAAAGTTCCTTACTATCTAATACAAATTCGGGCTGAGTATGTATCGCTGTTCGGTTGGGTTTTTCAAAGTCTTGAGTTTTGGAAGGAGAGAGTATAGTTATCATAAATACTTATTTTATTAACTTGTGGTAAGTGCTAATTTAGTTTTTCTTATTTTTGCAGATATTTTTTGTAAAAATACACAATTTTATAGCTGTATTTTGTCTAACGGCAAATCTAAAAACAAGTTATTAAATTTTGTTGTGCATTTTTAACAAAAAACGGAAAATTAGAGTGCTGGACATGAGATAAAAAGTTGTTGGTCTCGCTACGCTCAAACACCAACAAATGGTATTTTTTCCCTGTTCTGTGACACACAGAACAAAAAATATCTGTTCATTTCCAGTACTCTAACGGAAAATAATTCTATATTCAAAACATTCATTTAGCTTAGAAATTATTTTATAAATATGATTTATACGCACAAAAAAGCATAAAAAATATTTGTCTTTTCTAAGCAAAACATTAAAACAGACTCAACTATGCGTCAAAAAATTGTAGCAGGAAATTGGAAAATGAATCTTATAAAAGAAGAAGCTCAAAGCCTTACTGCTGAAATCGTTGGAATGAGCAACGACGAGCTAGGAACAAATCAAAATGGGGTAAAACTTATTCTTTGTCCTTCTTTTGTACATATTTCTACTATCAAGTCACTTTTTAAAAATGTTAAAAATGTTCACTTAGGGGCTCAAAATGTAGCTTCTCAAGCAGAGGGAGCATATACAGGTGAAGTATCAGCAGAAATGCTTGTGTCTTATCAAGTTGAATATGTAATTATAGGGCATAGTGAAAGAAGACAATATTTTAAAGAAACAAATCAAGAAATTGCTCAAAAAATAGATTTGATTTTTGGTAACGGTATGCTACCCATTTTTTGTTGTGGTGAAACGTTGGAGCTAAGAGAAGAAGGAAACCACATTGAATTTATCAAGAATCAGATTTCAGAAAGCCTTTTTCATTTACCTGCTTCTAAGTTTGAAAAAGTTGTGATTGCTTACGAACCTATTTGGGCTATTGGAACAGGAAAAACAGCTTCTAGTGAGCAAGCTCAAGAAATCCACGCAGCTATAAGAGAACATATTGCAAGCAAATATGGACAAGAAATTGCTGATAAAACTCCAATCCTTTATGGTGGAAGCTGTAAGCCAAGCAATGCAAAAGAACTCTTTGCTTGTGCTGATGTAGATGGAGGACTTATAGGAGGAGCTGCTCTCAAATCAAGAGACTTTATTGAAATCGCAAAGTCATTTTAATCTGAATTATCATTTATGAACACCAACAACAGAAAAATAAAGTTGTTGGTGTTTTTTATATACTACCTCTTGTTTACCAAAGCAGATTTTGCTTGGTCGGTAGGTAAAATCAAAACATCTGCAATATTGACGTGTGCAGGACGACTTACAACAAAATAAATCAGTTCTGCTATATCTTGAGCTGTAAGTGGCGTATAGTTTTGATATACTTTTTCGGCTCTGTCTTCATCATTTTTAAAGCGCACCATTGAAAATTCTGTTTCTACTAATCCTGGTTTTACTTCGCTTACTTTTATATTTTCTTTGAGTAAATCAATTCGCATTGTCTCACTAAGCATCGCTACTGCTGATTTTGTAGCGCAATACACATTTCCGTTAGCATAAGAATCTATCCCAGCAATAGAGCCAATATTTATAATTTGTCCTTTATTGGTTTCTGACCTATTCTCGTTCATAAGTTTTGGCAAAATAGCTTTCGTTACGTACAAAAGACCTTTAATGTTTAGGTCAATCATTGTGTCCCAATCGTCTAAACTTCCCTCTTGAATGGTAGAAAGTCCGTGAGCATTTCCAGCATTATTGATAAGAATATCTATATTTTGAAACTCCTTTGGTAGTGAATCAATGGCTTTTTGTACTTCGGCTCTACTTCTGACATCAAAAGCAAGTGTTTTTACTTTGACCTTTTGAGAGAGTTGATTTTCTAGTTCTGAAAGCCTTTCAGTTCTTCTGCCACAAAGAATAAGGTCAATATTATTTTCTGCAAAAATTTGAGCAGTGGCTAGTCCGATGCCAGAAGTTGCGCCAGTAATGAGTGCGAGCATAATACAAATTTAGATTTTAGAATTACGATTTTTTTGATTTAAAGGACAATAATTATTCAAGAAACATAGTTTTGCCTTGATAACTGATAACTGATAACTGATAACTGATAACTACCATTCAATAACGTCTCCTAAATTATCTAAACAAGGTAAGTCGTCTTTATAAGTGATTAATTCCCCACGATTGACCCAATGGTTTACACGCTGCAATTCTTCAAAATTGGGTGTATGAACTGTAAGGGGAATTTTACGCAGACGAGAATCCTCTTTCTGAAAAGGAGCTTCTTCTTTTGAAGTATAAAACAAATGCCATAAGTCTGGTGAACCACTTTGTCCAATACGTTCTACTTTATCAAAGATAGCAGATTTTTGATGCCACTCTTTGAGTTTTGCATTTATTTTTTCAAAAAATAAAATGGTATTTTGTAATCTGATGCGAGAGCCTAAACGAGATTTTCCTTTTGAGTTGAGGTGTTTTATCTGTGATTTTCCTTGTTTTTTGCGTACCATATACGCTGTAATAACTTTATGGTAGATGAGTTTACCCTCTTCAAAATATCCTAAAGAAGCTGCTCCAGCCTGAATCAAAATAAGCAAATAGGGTTTTGGTAGAAGTGATATTTTGTCAGAATAATCTGAAAGACAAAGCGAATTTTCTTCCTCATCTTTTTTGGGAAGCGTAGGAAAAGTAAGAGGAAGACGGAAGTCTAGTATTTTTTCTCCTGCTTTATTTGTCCCATACAACACTCCTTTTCTAGTATCAGAATCCCACAAAATGGTATCTTGTGCGTTATCTGTGCCTAAAGAGGCAAGTCTTTCTATCAAGTCTATGGAATCAGAGTAGTTCATTATTTATTTTCCAAATCATTTTTGATTTGTTGTATCTCTTCTAATGTTAGTTCTGTAATCTTTGCTACTAACTCAATAGATAAACCTTCCTCAAGAGCTTTTTTTGCATTTTTAATTTGATTTTGACGTTTACCTATATCGATTCCTCTTGTTTCTCCTCTTTCTTCTGCATAGTCTAAGCTGTTTTTTATATCTCTATAAACTTTCAGACTGTCTTCATACCTACTTCTTTCGGTTTTGTTGAACTGCGTTATTTCTGCCGTTTCGAATACCTTATCAAAAATTCTTTCTTGAAGTGCTACTGGACGGTTGGGAAAACTTTGTAAGTTTTTCATTACATAAAACCATTTGTCCTCTAAGGTTTCCAATTCATCTTCTGTTTTATCAAATAAAGGAATTTGAATATAAACATAAGTGAGCTTATCATAAAAAATCTTTTTAGTGTCTAGACTCACAAGCATGGCTGTTTCTTTCACAGGACTTTCATCGTCTTCTTCATTCCATACAAAATCTAAGATAGAGACAGTATAAACTGCTTTGAGTTGGAAATTCCAATCTCCTCTTTGAGACTGTTCTTGAATAGGAAAAGTAGAATAAAAAATAGTACGGTCTTTAAAAAACTTCTGCTTTGCCTTCTGTAATTCTACTATAAAACGTTCTCCTTCTTCATTTTCACAGTAAAGGTCATAAACAACTTTTCTATCTATTGCCGAACGTCCTAAATTTTCTGACTTTAGATAGGTTAGGCTTTTTATCTGTGCTTTGGGGGGCAATACTTCATTCAAAAAACTAATCAGTAAGTCTTTATTAACATCTGAACCAAATAGCTTCTTAAATCCAAAATCAGTAAAAGGATTGATATATCTTTCTTGTGTGGACATAATTTTGATAATAAAATTATTCTTCTTTTTTCAATTCATCTTTCAATACGTTTTCATTTGATTCAGAAATATCTGCATTTTCTATATTTGCATTGTCATCTCTAATTTCATCTTCTAAGGATTTTTCCACTTCTGTTTCTACAATTTCTTCTTTTGGAAAAAAACGTCTTTGCCAAATCAAGATAATACAAACACCTATAAAAATAGCTGCATCAGCAATATTAAAAATAGGAAAGAAAGAGTAATGGTCGCCACCCACAAAAGGCAAGTTTTCTGGGAAATAACCCGAAGCTATATCAAAATAAAACATATCGATTACTTGCCCATGAAACCATGGATAAAAGCTAGGTTCTTTGTCATACATCGGAACAGCATTTCCTTCTATAAAAACACCATAAAAAGCAGAATCTACAATATTTCCGAATGCACCTCCTAGAATAAGAGCCATACTAAATACAAATCCTTTGGGAGCATCACGTAGCGCAGCACGAGCCATAAAATATCCTATTCCAATTCCAGCAAATATTCTAAAAACAGTAAGAATAAGTTTGCCATAATCCGAACCTAGTGTAATTCCAAATGCCATTCCAGGGTTGAGGGTATAGTGCAATTTGAACCAGTCTCCAAAAATTAGAATTTCTTCTCCTAAAGATAATGTAGAATGAATGTAGAGCTTGAGAGCTTGGTCAATCAGAATTACGCCTAGCGCAATGAGAAAATAAGGTAAGTATTTCATTGTTTTAATTAGAAATTCGAATAGTAATTTGGCTTTTATCTAGTATTCCAAACATAATAGAGTTGGAAAAATAAAAACAGAACTGCAAATTTATTAAAAATACAGCGTTTAATTCCTAAGACTTAACAAGTTTTAGCGACTAGAGTTATCAAATCTGTTCAAAAAAAACTAAAAACGATAAATTATATGATTTAGAGGATAAATTTTAACGAAGTTTTGAATCCAACAAACCTATTCAATTCATTCAAAATTTAGTAATTTTGCAGCCTTAACAGATAAATCACATTTGATTTGATGTGTTGATTCGTAATTTTAAAACAATGTATTCAAAATAAAATCTATTATGAAACTTAAAGATATATGTCTTTCTCGTTCCTCAAAACTTGCTTATGCAGGGCTTTTTTCAGGACTTCTTTTTTTGAGTAGTTGTTCTAATTCATCTAAAATTAAGGGTGAGTGGGTGCGTTCAGATTATAAAAGTACACTTGAAATAACAGATGAAAAGGTTATTTTTGACAATATTACAGAAAGAGAATATGCCCTAGATGAAAACACATTAAAGGTAGTAGCTTTTGGTATTGCAGATGATTATACATTTAGTTTTAAAGGCGATACGCTTGTGTTGGCAAAGGGCGAAAAGGTTCAGAAATATATACCTAAGAGTAAGGTTCAATCTGATGAGGAACAGATAAAAATACTTTTGCAACCACAAATAGAAAAAAACTTTGAGCAAAAAATTACTGACCTAACGCTAAAAAAAGAACATTGGGGAGATTTAAAAAAACGTATTACATTACAAAACATGCCTTCTATTCCAAATGATGAATGGACATATTTAGTAGAAGTTGATTTTGAAAAAACAGCTCCTGCTACTCTTTTCGTAAGAGCTGGAAGAGATAAGTCAGGAGTTTTGCAACCTGCTTGGTCAGAAATATTGGAGTCTAGTACGAGACGTTACCTAAATAATACGATGGGTATTCCAGCCAAAAATGTAGAGATGAAACCAACAGGTGGAAATGCTTATGATGTAACTGTTACTACAGAAGATGGCAGTACTTTACCTATTCTTTTAGACCCCAAATTAGGGTTTTTACCAAAACAAGATGAGGCATCAGTTTCTACATACTTTCAGTATTCTCTACAAAAAAGGTATAGTAAAAATGTTATTGAAAGTGTAGATTTAAAACAAGATGGTGCTATCTATGAAGGAGAAACAACACTCTCTAATGGAACAAAAATTCTGACTACTTATTCTAAAGCAAAAGGACTAGATTTCAAAGAATTAGACCAAAAAACAAGAGAGATTTTGGGCGAAGCAATGATAGAAAGTGAATTAAGTATAGATTTAGAACACAAGGAAACAGAAGTGGTAGGCGATTTACTAAAATTATCTTTCAAAACAGAGGATAATGAAACTTTAGTGGCTTATATAGATGTAATGCGTGGTTGGTATCCAGAGAATACAATTACCTCACTTTCTACGGCTACTCGTTATCGTATTCAGAAAAAAATAGGCGATAAGAATAAGGTAGGAGCTGTAATGTTGGCACAACGTGGTATAAAAAAATATGAAGGAACAGTAGATTATTCTTCTGGAGATATTCAACGTATTGTTGTTGAGCATACAGGAGAAGGATTTACATGGCGTGTGGCGAAGGAAAAAAATGGATATGTGAATTAATTGACATAATATTGAAGTAGGGACAATGCATGCATTGTCCCTACAAATGTGTTTTTCAATCCACCAATTCCACAGCCTTTCCAAAAAGAGTTGCCGAAGTACAGTCGTGTACCATCA
The DNA here is from genome assembly GCF_020630935.1 of Bernardetia sp. NCBI lineage: Bacteria > Pseudomonadati > Bacteroidota > Cytophagia > Cytophagales > Bernardetiaceae > Bernardetia > Bernardetia sp. The sequence continues at coordinate 37,048 of NZ_JAHDIG010000033.1, read as the reverse complement.
CATTTACATACTGACCTTTCTCATAATTTTCTCTTGGGAAAACAACTACTTTATTTTCAGAAGTTCTGCCTTGCAAGTCTTTATCCGAACGCTTCGATTCTCCCTCTACCAAAACTTTATGAACTCTGCCTATCATTCGCTGATTACGAGCCAAAGAATGCTTGGTTTGAAGCTCAATAATTTCTTGCAGACGTTTTTTCTTTACATCTAAAGGAATATCATCTAAATATTTCTTAGCTGCAAGTGTTCCAGGGCGTTCAGAATAGAAGAACATATACGAATAATCGTAATTGACATAATCCATAAGTGTCAGAGTTTCTTGGTGTTCTTCTTCTGTTTCAGTACAAAAGCCTGCTATCATATCCGAACTAATAGCACAATCTTCTCCTAAAATCCTACGAATTGCATCTACTCTATCAACATACCACTCACGACTATAGGTTCTGTTCATCAGTTTCAAAACTCTGCTATTTCCACTCTGAACAGGCAAATGAATGTATTTACAAATATTGTCATACTTTGCCATTACGTGCAACACATCATCTGTCATATCTTTTGGATGCGAAGTTGTAAATCTTACTCTTAAATTGGTGTCTATTTGAGCAACTAATTCTAAAAGTGAAGCAAAGTTTTCATTTCTTACTTTTTCTCCTGTTTCTTGCTCAAAATTCTCTGCCTTCATCGTTCTTGGTACGTTTGTCCATTTATAGGAATCTACGTTCTGACCAAGTAAAGTAACTTCTTTATAGCCTTGTGCTACCAAATCTTTAATTTCTGCCACAATAGAATCTGCTGGACGGCTGCGCTCTCTTCCACGAGTAAATGGTACAACACAAAAACTACATACATTATCACACCCACGCATAATCGACACAAAAGCAGAAATTCCGTTAGAATTTAAACGAATCGGTGCAATATCAGCATACGTTTCTTCTCTTGAAAGCAAAACATTGACAGCTTTTTGTCCGTCATCTACCGAACCAACAAGTTTTGGCAAATCACGGTAGGCATCAGGACCTGCTACCAAATCTACAATTTTTTCCTCTTCTAAAAATTTGTGTTTTAAGCGTTCTGCCATACAACCCAACACACCGACCATCATTTCTGGCTTCTTATTTTTGAGTGCATTAATATGAACTAAGCGTTTTCTTACAGTTTGTTCAGCTTTTTCACGGATAGAACATGTATTGAGAAATACCAAATCGGCATCTTCTGCACTATCGGTTGTGCCGAAGCCATGTTCTTGCATTACGGCAGCGACGATTTCGCTATCAGCAAAGTTCATTTGGCAGCCGTAGCTTTCGATGTAGAGTTTTCGCTGTCCTTCTTTGGCTGTGTTGGCTGTTTTTTTGACAGTTTCGCAAGGTTCGTGTTTAGCTACATTTGCGTTTTTGTCATCGACAATGTCTATATCAGCAATTAATTTATTCATTTTGAAGTTTTTTTAAAGTATTCTGAACTCGTTTATTTAAAATTCAGTGTCGTTTGTATCAACTTACAAAGGTAGTAAATTAGTTCTGGATTGATAGAATGATTTTTAAGGGTTTTAGGTAAAAAATAATTTCTTGAATATGTTTACATGTAGGTCAGACTTCTAGTCTGACGGCAAGGTGGAAATAGCTAATTTTTATATTCATAAAAATAAATTTTAGCATTTTTAATCCAGTTTGGAAGACTGGTGTACAATTAATAACGGTTCGCTCTTACAGAGGTTTATAAGATACTTACTTTTTGGCTACCAACGGACAGGCCTTACAGGACTAAATTTCAATTTCATTATGAGATAAACAAGAATATGTAATTTCAAACTCCAATTTTGGGAATGTTGAGGGAAGTTTTAGAGTAGGAGATAATATCACTAAAGGAAAATAGCCTAAACAAATCTCAACGACGGCTTTACGCCTCGTTGACGGTTACTATTCTTACCCCACTTCACTAGCTACTTCATCCAAATAACGCTCGGCTTCATCTTGCGTGGAGAATTTTATAATAGCAAGACCCGAACGCTGCGTCGAACGATGGATTTGATAATCTGCCAGTTCATCAACAGAAGCGAGTTGCGCTGTTAGGAGTAAGCCCTGCTCTACTAAATAAGCCTGTATTTCTTGGTGTAGATTTTCAACTTCTTTAGACATACTTCCTAGCAAGCGAATGTCTGCAAAAATGGTAAAGTTAGGTTTCATGTAGCTGACTGCCTTCTTCCAATCTGGAAAAAAATCCTTTACTTGATTTCTATTCATCCATTTACCTATTACCTTAATGTACGACCTATTTTTATCAGTATCTACATAAATCTCATAGTTGCTATTTTTGGCAATATCTATTTTCATTCTTCACTCAAATATAAAGGAGTTGTTTGATAATATTTGAGCTTTAAACTATGTCTATTTAGGAATGTTTCAACAAAAAGGGAGATTTTTTGATAAAAAAGGTTTTATTTGGTAAATATAATACAGAAGAAAGTAAGTTATTTTTCCTGCGTTCTCTTTTCCAATTCCAAACGGTCTAAAGGTGTTTTTTCTTCGATAGCTTCTTTTATAGCCCAAATAATACGATTGAGGTCTTTTATTTCTTCATTGCAAAGCTGAATATAAAATTCCATTTCGCTAGTGTCTTTAGAAAGTTCTATAATCTGCATAATTCCCATAAGGCGAGCTACTGGCGCACGCAGTTTGTGGGCATTAATAAAAGCATACTCTTCTAGCATTTTATTTTTTTCCAACACTTCTTGGTTGCGCTGTTTTACAATATCTTCTAAATTTTCATTCATAGCTATTACTTCCTCATGAGAACACCTTAGTTCTTCAGCTTGTAGAATGAGTTTTTCAGACTGTTCGTGAAGCACTTGATTTTGCTGTGTTATTTCTGCTTGTGTTTCTGAAAGTCTATGATTCGTAATTTTTAATTTTTTACTGTATTTTTTACTTATCCAATATGCTCTAGCCATAATGAGAGAGATAAGAAAGAGCGTAACTAATCCAAATGAAAAATAATTTTTATTGCGCTGTTCTTTTGCCAACTCATTAGCATATTTTACTTTTTCTAGTTCTTGTTCTTTTTTTTGTAATTCAATACGCTGATTTATTTCTGCCTCATAAATATCTTGTTGCAATTTCTTATTATAAGTAGTTTTGTAGAGAGAAATATATTGCTGTGAATGGTAATTTGCATTCTTATAATCCTTTAAAAAAGAATAGGTATGAGAAAAGAGTTCGTGCATGGTTAGACGGTTGGCAAAATCTTCTTCTTTATCTTGATGAAGCATATGCTCTTCTACTTCTTTGATGTAACTATGGGCTTGAAGCGTATCTTTGAGTTGTAGATGTGTTTTTGCTTTTAATAATAATAAACTATGATGCCTTTTTGATTTTTTCTTTTCGAAAAGAGAATCTAACACTGCTATTTTTTCTAATGCTTTTTTAGGCTCATTTCTATCTAAAAAAATATCTACATATTCTAAATAATATTGTATGGCTGTATTAAGTGAAGTTTTGAGAGCTAGAGGAGCATTTTTATTCATGATAAAAAGAGCCTTTTTATCATCTCCTTGTTTGTGTAAGCACTGAGCAATGTTGAGAGGAATTACAGAACCTGTATTTTTATCTTCTCTATAACGATTGGCTTCCTTAAAAAACGAAAGTGCCTTATCATACATCTCCATTTCCAAATAGGTATGACCGATGTTGTTGGCAAGGGTAGAAAGAGCTTTCTTATGTTCTATTCTATGAGCTATTTCTCTAGCTTCTAAAAGCAATTGTATAGCATCAAAATATTTTCCCTTGTCCATTTGAAGAAAAGAAATGGCTTCCAAACTCTTAATTTCTCCATACTCATAATTTGTTTTTTTACTCTCTTCTAGTGCTATCTTGAGATATAACATTGCTGAATCTTTATTGTTGAGCCTATTTTTATAAACAAAACTCTTCAAACGAAGCATATCTATTCTTACTGTGTGATCATCTGTTTTCTCTGATAAACGTATTGTTTTGTCTATGTAAGCAAATGCACTATCTGCGTTTCCTTGTCTGTAAAAAATAACAGATTTTATCTCATAACCCTTTAAGAGAAAAGAATCATTTTTTTGTTTTAAGCTTTCTTGAATGAGCTTTTTGGTAAAAAATGATTGACGTTCTAAGTCTTTGCTTTCATAAACTCGTGCCGAATCGTAATAAGAAGATAGTTCTTGTCCGAAAGCCTGTGAGAAAGTTAAGACACAGAAAAACAAGAACATTATTTTAAAGGAAAATAACACTCTTAGGGAAACCAATTTTTCTATGAAATAATATAAAATAGGCATTGGAGTAAGTAGAAGTAATACTATGTTTATAAATTTAATAAAAAAATCGATAAATAATGAAATTCGTACACGTATTCGATAGAAGGGCGATTTCTTTGGATAGAATTAAGTAGAATGAGAGTTCTGGACATGAACAGATATTTGCTGTTCTGTGAGTCACAAAACAGGGAAAAAACACCGTTCGTTGGTGTTTTAGCATAGCGACACCAACAACTTTTTATCTCATGTCCAGTACTCTAAGTTCTATTTTTTTTATAATTTTGTAGTATGTCCATTCCTTCCCATATTATAGACCAAATACGAGATAGCGCACACATTGAAGAAGTGGTGAGCGATTTTGTTGCGCTCAAAAAACAAGGAGCTAGTTTTAAAGCCTGTTGTCCGTTTCATCAAGAAAAAACGCCTTCCTTTGTCGTTACGCCAAGCAAAGGAATTTTCAAATGTTTTGGTTGTGGTAAAGGTGGAGATAGTATCACATTCGTAATGGAACACGAAAATTTGAGCTATCCAGAAGCATTAAAATATTTGGCTGGAAAGTATCACATCGAAATTCCAGAAGAAGACGAGCCAAACGAAGAAGCTAAAAAAGAACAACAACACCGAGAAAGTCTTTTGATTGTAATGGCGTTTGCTCAAAAATTCTATTCTGAAAACCTTAATAACACAGACGAAGGAAAATCTATAGGAGGAAGTTATTTCAGAGAACGTGGTTTTATTCAAAAAACACAAGAGAAATTCCAATTGGGATATGCTTTTGATGAGTGGGATTCTATTTTGAAAGCTGCCACAGAAAAAGGATATAGCAAAGAATTTTTGGAAGATACAGGACTGATAATAAAGAAAGAAGACCGAGAATACGACCGTTTTCGTGGACGTGTAATGTTTCCAATTCACAACGTTTCGGGTAGAACAATCGGTTTTGGTGCAAGGGCATTAAAAAAAGACCAACAACCCAAATACCTCAACAGTCCAGAGACAGAAATTTATCAGAAAAGCCATGTTCTTTATGGAATATTTCAAGCAAAAAATGCGATTCGTAAGGAAGAAAATTGCTACTTGGTAGAAGGTTACACTGATGTAATAGGATTGCATCAAGCAGGCATTGAAAATGTAGTGGCAAGTTCGGGGACTTCACTTACAGAAGGACAAATCAGTCTTTTAAAACGTTTTACAGACCGTGTTACTTTACTTTTCGATGGAGACAAGGCTGGTTTGAAGGCTGCCCTTCGTGGAATTGATATTACTTTGGAGCAAGGCTTAGATGTGCAGGCTGTGGTATTGCCAGAAGGACACGACCCAGATACTTTCGTAAATGAGCAAGGAGGAGAAAAAACTAAAAATTATTTGGAAGGCAAAGTGCAGAATTTTTTGCGTTTCAAATATCAAGTTTTAGTTCCAGATAAAGATGACCCTATTGCAAGGGCAAGCGCACTCAAAGAACTCTGTCAGACAATTGCTGTTGTGCCAGACGTGTTTAAACGTTCTCTTCTAAATAAGGAATTAGCACATTGGATGGAAATTAGTGAGCAAGATGTGATTCTAGAAACTAACAAATTCATTCAGCAGAGAGCAACACAAAAACTAAAAGAACAGGAAAGAGAACGAAACAGGAAAGAGAGAGAAAAAAGACAAAATGCTGATAATCAAAGTAGTTACATTCCCCCACTTTCAGAGTACGAACAAGGTTTAGAAGAAAATTATATCCCTCATTATGAAGAGATGGGAGGACAAGCTATTGATTTATCAGAGTTGGAAGCTGCTCTAAATCCTCAATCTGTTCAGAAGAAAGAAGAAAAAGAAACAACAGTTTTTCGTCAGTATGAAGATGAAATCACACGCCTTATGATTCGTTATGGACATCAAACCATTGCAGGAGGAGAGTATATTTGTGATTATATCTTAGAGGAAATAAATGAAATTCCGTCGCTCAATCCATTGTATGCACAGCTTCGAATTATTTATGAAAATGCACGAATCAATGGAGTGAAAATTTCTTATGAAGAACTGTTAAAAGATTTTATTCAAAATGATGAAAAGCTAATAGAAGTAGTTACAGGTTTTCTGACAGATGCTTCACAGATTAGTCCGAATTGGGAAAAGCGTATGCAACTTGTCATCCCAGATGAAGAAAAAAGGTTGGCTACAATTATTCCTCAAACTATTCTGCACTTAAAAAGAGTATATTTGAAAGGAATTTTGAAAGAGAATTTAAGAAAAATAAAGAAAGCAAATAATCAAAGTCAAGAGGAAATAGAAAAGCTAATGCTTATTTATCAAGAACTTAAGACACAAGAGATTCAAATTGCTAATGAGTTAGGTATCGTGATTCATAAGTAAGGTTATTTTTATAAAAAATATCTTATTCAGACTGAAAATAAACCACTGAAAAATTTTGCATTTTGCTAAAAGTAGTGTAGATTTGAATATTAGATAGCTAGTTTCTAGCCTTTTTACTACTTTTATCACTATAATGACACTATTATGGGTTCTAAAAAAATTCTTATTGCAGAAGATAGCTCTGTAATTCAAAATATTACTCGCAAAGTACTACAATTTCAAAATTACGAAATAGAAACAGCTAAAGACGGTTTGCAAGTATTGGAGGCAATGGCAATGGACGATTTTGATGCTATATTGATGGACATTAATATGCCAAAAATGGATGGGATGGAATGTGCTAAGAAAGTTCGTGAAATGAGCGACCCTAAAAAATCTCAAATTCCAATTATTGCCATCACTGGAAATGCCCGTAACTATACAGCTAAAGACTTTAAAGCTGTGGGTATCAATGATTTTATGCAAAAACCAGTAAACTTTGACGACTTAGTAGAAAAATTATCTTCTTACTTAGACAAGTAAGAAAAATCTGTACAGAGATTCTCTTCCAAAAACCGAAATCGGTTGTAATAAAAAAACTTCATTATTTCTGTAATAATGAAGTTTTTCTTGTTTTACTATTCATCGTGTCTCCAAACAACCTCTATAAACTTTACTTCTTGATAATCATCACAAGTATCTTCTGCATCAACGTGGGAATACATGCAAAACGTATTGCAGTTGCTGTCTATGACACTTGGTAGAGCGTCAGTAAAATAGGTGGGAGGTATAACCAATAGATACGCAACTTTTCCATCAAATGTATATTTTTCAATGGTAGCTCTGTCTTCCTCTTCTGCTGGAACAGGGTCGCTTCTCATATCCTCTATAAATTCAATCACTTCCTCACATTCCATTATATTTCCCTCCACAGGAGGCTCTTTTGGAACTACTTCAACTTCCTCTTCTTTCTCAAAACAAGAAAAAAACAGAGGCTAAGAATTAAGTAATCATATCCTACAATTTTGTTACTTTTGAATGTTAGTGCAATTTTCTAAAAAGCTAGTTTCAACTTTGTCAATGGTCTTTTTCGAAGAAAAAACAGACCTTGATAATAGTTGTTACGAAACAAATTGCACTCGTCAATTACTTAAAATTAGATTTTTCATTGTTTTATGATTTTTGATGAAACCCAGTACAGATTTTTAATTATGTACTGGGTTTGTTTAGGTTGTTTTACCTCTCGTCTTTCCAAATAGTTTCAATATATTCTGCTTCTGCCCAATTAGGACATGTATTTTCTTCCTCAAGTAAAGAAAAAAAACACACCGTATCGCAGACTGAGTTAATACCTATAGGAGCACCATGTAACCAATAACTGCCCTCTTTAGGGTCTAGCAGATAAACATATTCATTTTCAAATTTATATTTATTTATAGTTGCTCTTGCTGATTGAGGTAATGGAGCAGGATACGAATTGATTTCATCTATAAACTCAGTTACAGCTTCACATTCCATAATGTTTCCTTCTACAGGAGGCTCTTTTGGAACTACTTCAGCTTCTTTCTCAAAACAAGAAAAAAGAACAAAACAGAGGCTAAGAATTAAAATTAGATTTTTCATTGTTTTATATATTTTATGGTGGTAAGATTTCCCTTTTCATCTAATATTTTGATAAAATAAAGACCTAGAGGAAGTTTGAAAGGTAAAATATTGGTGTTTTGGTAAGTGCCATAATGGACACCCATGTAGTTATGGATGGTAAACTGCTTTATAGTATGATGTTTACTAGCAGAAGGATACAATATATCACAAGGGAAAATGAAAGCCTGTCCAGCATACTCCATAGCTCTATAACAAGGATCACCTCCTCCAGAATATCCATCAGAGGTAACATTTCTGGTAAGTTTGGTTATGCCACACTCATTTTGTACACCTGCATGAAGTGTAGCAAACCATCTGTTACAGTTGGCTTGTACTAAGGCTTGAAAGTTGTTATGTGCATAAACATCTAAAGAAGCGACACAGTTTCCTGTGGGGTTATTAAGCAGCCAACCTATATTAGTAATGCCCTGTTTGGTAACATCTGTTCCGTTAAGTCCTTCTATATAAACATAGACTTGGAAAGGAATAGTTTGCTCATAACGGAATGTAACTTGTGGCTCTCCTATCCAAATATCTTTACGATAAGTAACACCGTCAACAGTTGCAGTAACGTAAGCATGTCCGTTTGCTCCTGCTCTACTTTTTACTTTAATAGAAAGCATACCACCACCTAGCCTTTCTAGGTTTGAAGAAACATTCCAAACTATATTTGCAGATGGTTCTACAAATAACAGAGAGTACACTACTTCTTGTTCATCACAAATAACATCTACTTCATCAGGTTGGTCGGTAGGGTCTCCATCGCCTAAACCTCCACTTATGATTATGATACGAGGAAAACAACTGTTTCCTCCTACTCCGACAGCGTACCACGCCATACAAGCTGTCTTGGCTTCTTGAGAGTCTACTCCAAACAAATCACTTGCTGCTTTTATAGTATATAATCTAGACAAATGAAAATCGGTATTGGATTCAAAATATACTGTTTCTGCACGATAAACAATTTGGGCTGCTTTTTCTTTGCCTATACCTTGAATACTATAAGAATTACCCAAGTCATTTGTTCCTGTTTTTCCTTCGGCTAAAATATAAAACCAATGACTAAGTATATTACTTCTGCGATGTGCTGGGAAATAATCAGGGTCAGCATTCCAAAAATCCCCTAAGTAAGTATCAGGATGATTTTTTGCTTTAGGGTTAGACAAGTTGCGAATTCCATTTGTGGTTACATCTCCTCCATTTATATACACATTAGCATCATTAGGTTTAGCATAATTTCTTACCATTACCCCCCAAATATCAGACAAACCTTCTCTTAATGCAGCAGATTCGTATAGATAGTATCCACGTAAGGAGCTAGTAGCAATTTCTACTCCATGACCGAACTCAGGAGCAACGATATCAATAGAAGTCCATGGAGCTAAACCATTATTATCTCCATATTCCATATGTCCACCACCTCGCCAAACAGCTATTTTATCATTTCATATACTAGAATGTACATAGTTCTCTAGCTTTCCACCATTCCCATCCCAACTATTTCTTCCATGTTTTTCTAAGAAATAATCATAAGTCATTTCTGCTCCCCAGTGTGCATCTAAGGCTGCATCGTCTTTAGCTGCATTGTTATGTTCAATCCAGTGATTATCGTTGTCTATAAAATCCCAAACAGGGTCTCCATGTTGTCCTCCTCGTAGGTCATACGTAATGATGCCATTCCCACGAGCGTAGTTATGTAGGCGATAAGTACCACTGTGAAGTCGTGTTTCAAGTTTTTGATGACCTGAATAGCGAGTTGTTCCTGAACCTCCTATCATGCATGATGAGAGATTCTTCATAGATGATTTCTCCAGTAGTGGCATCTACAAAATAATTTTTGTGGTTCTCTGGCGACAGCGCATAAATTTCTAATTTATACACTAGACGGACATCCGTATTTTTTTTTGTGATGTTTCTGTCTATCAAAAGAAGTTCTGCCTTAGGATAGTGTGTTGCCTTTGGATTTTGAGTTTCTTCTTTGATTTGCTTTTCCATCAACGGATTTTGCCAAGCATATTCTGTTGCACCAATTTTTTGAAGTGTTAGTTCTACAGCATTTACTGCTGACATTAGCGTAAAGGTAGGAGCATTAGTAGTAGGTGTAAAATGTCCGTTTACGCTACGTAAGAAACCATCTTTGTAAGTAATCACAATTTGTCCCCACTCTACTTTTATTCCTTTATAATATTGGAATAGTTTTTTAGAATGAATGCCATTTTGTACTAGGTAAGAGCCTTGTTTTTCTACAAACGTAGTTTTTTCATCAAAGCCATATACTTTTTTGAGAAACTCATATACTGACTTGTCGTCTGATTTTACTTTTGTAGAAATAAAATCAATAAAAGTAGGGTTTCCGATAGCATCGGTTAGTTTGATTTCGTAGGGTTGTAGAATCTCTTTCATAGATTCATCAGTATTACCCCCCCCCCCCGCTTGCTGTCCAAAAGACACGAAGGTAATGGTGTGTAGTAATGTAACTGCTATAAAACATCGCAGTAGGGTTTGAAACTTTAGTAGGTGTTCCATATAGGTTGTTTTTCCCAAACTAAATCGTTTAGTTTTTAGTGAATAAAATATATATATAAAGCATTTTTTGATAAGCAAAATAACCTACCCAACCAATGCAAAAAGTTGCTCACTTAGGTTGTATTTGCTTTTTGGAAGGGGAAGCCATCTACAAATACATTACTCTTTTGTAAGGGAAAGTAAAGAGTATTTTTATTTTATTCTTACAACTAATTCTTATATTTTTCTGTGGATAAAATAGAAAAATTAGTAGGGGAAACATTCTTCTGTTTTAGAATGTAGAACAAATAAACACGGAATAATCCTATAAAGCAAATTTTTGTCAAAAAAAACTTCATTATTCAGAAATAATGAAGTTTTTTTATGCTCAAAATAGCATTGCCTATGAAAGTACATTAGCAAAGTAGCGTTTGAGCCACGTATTTGATGCTTTTGACTGCCACTCAGAATTTAGTTGGTCTTTCATTTGAACTAGATTATCAAAAATGATAGTGTCAGAACTTATTTTTTGCTGAGTTACCAACTCTTTAATTTTAGAAAGTGGAGCTATTTCTATATTATTTTTTTCGTCGTAATAAGCAATTTTAGTTCTATCAAAGAGAGAAATTTTAAACTCATCTTCTATTGCCTTCATTAGTTCTACAGACTTATCGATAGAACAGCCTGTTGCTTTTGTTAGCTCTTCATTTACACACAAAATAATAAAGCGATGATAACGAATCTCAAAAGAAGAAACTAAAGAGTTGCCATGGGCTTCCCAGTTTTGGATAAAGTTTGTTAAAACATTCTTAATTGCCAAAACCTCACTATCTGTAAGTTCTCTGTCAGATTGATAAATCCAAAGGCGAGAATAAGAAGGCATTTTTTCAAAAGGAAGAAACATAATAATAATAATTAGACGAACTTGTAATATAAAATAGCTCTGAATGGCTTTTAAAGCCTTTTTTATTAAAAAATATTTACAAGACAATTAATAGTATATCGCTAAAATATCCAGTAAATTTTATTGTATTTATGAGGATTATTAGATATAAATAAACTCATAAAAGTTACTTTATTAGAATAATCAAACAACTCTGCAAAGTTATGTATATTGTTGGAAAATTACAAAAAATAAAAAAATGATTTCAATAACTTCTTTAAATAAAAATGCTTTGAGTTATAAGATACTCAAAATTTATAGAATGTAGTAAAATTTTTATCGTAAGTTGTTATTAATCAATTTGTTATTGGTTTTTGTTTTAAAAAAACTCCTTTAAGTGTATGCATATTCCTCTTATTTTACATAAATTATTTTTTTACCACTCTTGTTTTAGTTTTAACAAATTCAAGCTATTTTAGTTAAATTATCAGATTTATTATATAAGTCTTTAGATATAAAATCCCTTATCCATTATATTTGTTTCGTATGTCAGAATCTATTACTGTATATCCATCTGAACCTGTCCTTTATTTTCCCTTTGAAGTATGTGAGGGTAGAGTGGGTAGAAAAGTTGTGATGAGTCAGCTTGCTGAAGTTGTTTTATGTAGTTCCTACAACAAGCGTGTTGTTGATTTTTGCTTAGAATGGCAAAGTAATAAAAATGATTTTGTGGTTCATACGTCAGGTTCAACAGGAATCCCTAAGCCTATTCGCCTTACTAGAGAGCAAATGCAAAAAAGTGTTGAAGCAACAGCTAAGGAATTGAATTTATTATCTAACGAACGTTTTTTTGTTTGTTTGAATACAGAATATATTGCAGGTATTATGATGCTTGTGCGTGGGATGGAATTGAATGCAGAAATGGTAATTGTTCCTCCTAAGAGAAATCCTTTAGAAGATTTTGATGAAAATACGTGGTTTGACTTTGCAGCCTTTGTACCTATGCAGCTTCAAGCTATTTTAGAAGAAACCCCTCAAAAAATAAAGATTTTAAAGCAAATGAAGGCTATTATTGTTGGAGGTGCGCCTGTTTCTTATTCTCTACTGAAAAAAATTCGTACTATAAAAGAGCTTCAAAGAGTTCCTATTTATGCCACCTATGGAATGAGTGAAACAGTTACACATATTGCCTTAAAAAGACTCAATGGAAAAGGAAAAAAAGAAATTTCAGCAACCTACAAAACACTTCCCCATGTAAATATAAAAACAGATGAGCGAGGTTGTTTAATCATTTCTGCCCCACAAACATTAGATAGAGAAATTGTAACCAACGATTTGGTAGATATAAAAAGTCAGAACGAATTTGAGTGGCTTGGACGTGCAGATTTTGTTATCAATACAGGAGGAGTAAAAATCTTTCCAGAAAAAGTTGAAAGTTTTATCGAACGTTCTTTCTATGAGTTAGACACAAAAAAACGATTTTTTATAACTTCTATTTCAGATGAAACTCTTGGAGAAAAAATAATTTTGGTAATAGAAGGAGTACCATTCTCAAGAACTTTTGAAAAAGAATTGTTATTACATCTAAAAAATAATCTTCCTCCATATCACGCTCCCAAATCATTTTTCTATCTTGAAACATTTGTTCTTACAAAAACAGACAAAATAGATAGAAAAAAATGTATGGAACTGATTTTTGAAAATTATTAAAAAATATAGGGACAACTCAATGTCTGTCCCTATTGAAAACGTTATTTATACTGTTGTGATGTCTTTCTCTTTTTTCTGTAAGAGGTCATCAATTTTCTTTGTATAGTCGTCTGTCAGAGCCTGTACTTTATGTTCTGCTCCTTTTACTAAATCTTCTGAAACTCCTTCAATAGAGCGAAGGGCATTGTTGGTAGTTTTACGAGCATTACGAACACCTATTTTTCCTTCTTCTGCTTCGTTTTTGGCTTGCTTTACAAGTTCTTGGCGACGCTCTCCTGAAAGAGCTGGTACATTGATACGAACCAAATCAGCTTCTCCCATAGGGTTGAAACCTAGATTGCTCTCACGGATAGCACGAGTAATTTCAGCTACCATATTTTTTTCCCAAGGCTTTATCACTACTGTTTTTACATCAGGAATAGAAATGTTTGCAACTTGTGCAAGTGGTGTTTGTGTTCCGTAATAATCTACCATTATACTATCAAACATAGAAGCTGTTGGCTTTCCTGCACGAATCTTACTAAATTCTGAAATAGTATGCTTGATAGCTTTCTCCATTTGTTCTTTTGCATCTTCAAGATACATATCAATTTCCTCTTGCATAGTGTCTAATGTTTTGAATGATTGTTTGAATAATTTTAATTCAGATTGTACTTTTAGTAAATTGAATACCAAAACTACTAAATAACTCTAAAACTATATCAACTATTTTGCTAAAAATTAGTTTTCTTAGTCTAATTTTTTACTCAATACTATTAGAAAAGAGCTATCTTGCCCATTTAAAAGTTGTTGGTATATTCCTCCTATTTTTTTACCCTTAAACCTATTTTTTATGTTAGAATTTAAAGTTATCGAACACAATTCAAAAGAATATTGGGACACTGTTCATTTAAGAGAACTGGTCTTGCGCCAGCCTTTAGGAATGCGCTTTTCTTCTGAAGAGTTAGAGCTAGAAAATAGTAGCTATCACATTGCAGCTTTCGATGAAAATCATAAAATAATTGGAGCAGCTATGTTTGTTCCTCTCTCGTCTAAAAAATTAAAAATGCGACAGGTAGTGATAGCAACAGATTGGCAACGCCGAGGAATAGGAAAAGAACTTGTTGAGTTTGCTGAAACCTTTGCAAAATCTAAACATTACGAACTCATTGAAGCAAATGTTAGGCAGACTGCTATGGGGTTTTATGAGAGTATGGATTATAAAAAAGTAGGGAAAGAATTTACAGAAGTAGGTATTGCTCACATGAAAGTAGAGAAAAATTTGGCATAATAAATTGAACTTTTGAGAGACTTAAAAAGGTATTCAATAGACCAATAACTATTTTTCAATACTTGATAACTCTATTTTTTATGAATACCGAAAAAAATGCTCTTGAAAACATTCAACTAGAAAGTAAAAATCTAATACTAAATTCTCTTTCCTATAAAGATATTCCAAAAATTATTGAGTATGCAGGAAACCGTAAAGTATCAGATAATTTACTCAATTTGCCTTTTCCCTACCATGAAAGAGATGCTGTATTTTGGATAAATATGGCGAATGAAGGACGTGATATAGGAGATGCTTACAAATTTGCTATTCGTTTGAAGGCAGACCAAGCATTGAGCTTTATTGGAGGAATTGGTCTGATGATAGATAAGAAACACAATAAAGCAGAACTGGGCTATTGGATAGCAGAGCCTTTTTGGGGGCAAGGACTGGTAAGCGAGGCTGTCGGAGCAATGATAAAATTTGGTTTTGAAGTCTTAGAGCTTAACAAAATATTTGCAAACCACTTTATAAGCAATCCTGCATCTGGAAAGGTCATGATAAAAAATGGAATGATAAAGGAAGCGTATATAAAAGACCATTATAAAAAAGGAGATGAGTATATGGACGTGATACAATATCGTCTGACAAAAGAAGAGTATCAAATGAGGTCTTAGAAGATGATTTTTTTCCTACATTTTACATTTATAACTATTCAAAATCTTTTTGCATAATAATTGCAGACTAAAAATATAGTTGATGGCTAGAGCTTGTCCTAGATTTTGGCTATCTTATCAAAATATATGAAATTTAGCATTGACGTTGATTGAAAAATCAAAACCTCAATACACATTCTTCATCACTAGATTTATTTTAGTTGTATGTAACAACTTTATTCACTCCTTTTTAAGAATTTTAAAATGATATTATTTATGAAAAAATTGCTTTCTCTTTTTCGCCTAAGCATTTTTTGTGGTATGTGTTTTTTCCTAACAACACAAGCCAATGCACAGCTTTCTACGAGTTGGTGGAACTCATTAGATAAAAAATGGCAACAAGTTTTTATGACAAAGTTTGGTGTGAGTGCTTCACCCTCTTCAGCCGAACTAGCTAAAATATATGCAGCAGAAAAACTAGATTGCAAGAAAAGTGGACTCACTACTTTAGAGCCTTTAGCTAATCTTAAAAACTTAAAGATACTTTGGTGTGATGGAAACACAGGTATTTCTTCTTTAGAGCCTTTAAGAAATCTTACCAACTTAAAAGAATTAGACTGTTCGGAAACAGGAGTCAGTGACTTAGAGCCTTTGCGTTCTATGACAAACCTTAGCCGTTTGGATTGTTATGATACTCGTATTTCTAACCTTGCGCCTTTGAGTGGAATGCGTAAACTTAGAGTGTTAGACTTTTCCAACACACCTGTAAGCAATATTTTTCCATTAAAATACATCAAATCTTTAGAAGTGCTTTATATGGCTCGCACAAAAGTAGCTAGTCTTGCACCTTTAAAAGACCTTACTAATTTAGGAGAACTTACCTTTTCAGAAACTAAAGTTTCTAGTCTTGCACCACTTTCAAACCTTACCAAATTAAGAGAAATCGTATTTGCTAAAACTGAAGTTTCAGACCTTTCTCCTCTTAGCAAAGCGAGTATGCTTTCTATCGTTTATTGTGAGAATACAAAAGTAAGTGAAGAAAATGCAAATGCGCTACAGAAAAAACAACCTAGCTGTACTGTCTTTTTCTAAAAAAGTATAGCTTTTTGAATAAAAATTCTAAACCCTAAGAACCTTTAAGATTCTTAGGGTTTTTCTTTTAGAATTACCAATCTATTTCTTCTTTACCTTTTTCTTTGAGGTAAGTATTCGCTTGGCTAAAATGTTTGTTTCCAAAAAAACCAGTATGCACAGAATATGGTGAAGGGTGGGGCGACTCCAGTACCAAATGTTTTTCTCTGTCTATAATTTCACCACGCTTTTGAGCATCTTTCCCCCACAGCATAAAAACAAGGTTTTCTTTCTCATCAGAAACGAGTTTCAAAACAGCCGAAGTAAATTCTTCCCAGCCCTTTTTCTTGTGTGATGCAGGTTTGGAAGCCTGTACAGTCAAGACAGCATTGAGAAGTAATACGCCTTGCTCTGCCCAACGTTCTAGATTGCCACTTTTAGGAATTTCTTTTCCCAAATCGTCGTGAATTTCTTGAAAAATATTTTTGAGTGATGGAGGAATACGTACACCATCACTTACCGAAAAGCTAAGTCCGTTGGCTTGTCCTGCGCCATGATAAGGGTCTTGTCCTAAAATGACGACTTTTGTATCTTCAAAACTACATTTTTCAAAAGCATTGAAAATGAGTTTTCCAGGGGGATAAATTTTTTCTTCTTGTACGGCTTGTCTCAAAAAAAGAGCGAGTTTTTCAAAATAGGGTTGGCTAAACTCTGCTTCCAAATGTGTTTTCCAAGAATCAGCAATTTTTACGTCCATAAAAAGTAGGTTAGGTAATTTGGTAATTGAATAAATACAAATAAACCCTAAGGGTTTACAAAAGGGTTTTAGAAAGGTACAAATTTGCAAACTTCTAAAAAAATTATCATTTTAGTAATAAATCACTTTCTTTTACTAAATGTTTGATAAAATGTTTGGAGAACTCTTCAGTGCGATAACCGACGGTATTTTGGTGCGTGTACGTACCGAATTTCATAAAAAACATTCTCGCAATGGCAACTTTGTGTTTACCTACCATATTACTATTACCAATACAGGTAATCAAACGGTTCAGCTTATGCGCCGTCATTGGCATATCTACGATTCGAAAGGAACATACCAAGAAGTAGAGGGGGAAGGAGTGATTGGAAAACAACCTATTTTGAAATCTGGACAAAGCCATCATTACGTTTCGGGCTGCCACTTAAAGAGCGATATAGGAAAAATGTATGGTAAATATCTTATGAAACGATTGGACGACGATTCTCTTTTTGAAGTCAAGATTCCAGATTTTTCTCTGATTGACCCTGTGAGGTTTAATTGAGTGATACGTTGTAAATGATATAAAATCAATTATTCATTTACAACGTATAATTTTCTACTCCTTTTCTTTCAAATAATATTTCTTCAAATCTTCTGCTTTTTCAAGATTTTCTAGGGCTGCTTTAATCTCATTGTCTTCTTTATTTCTGATAGGATAATATCCTTCATTTTGCCAGCCTAGTTTTGCTATGCTAGATTTGAGTTGGTTTAAAATAAATGCTCTTGAAACTTGATATTCTGCACTGTTAAAACCTATATTTCTAGCTCTTGCATAACGAAGAAAATCATTTTCCATTTCTTTATTGATTTCAAAATTAGAAATAAAATCTTCTAACTGCATTTGCTTTAGCTTTTCTTTGTTATTGTTAAAATAGGTGCTTGTCCAATCTCTAACAACATTTTTAGAATACAATGAATCTATGTAAGGTGTAAAGTATGAGGTATCTCTAGGAATAAAAATATCTGGCATTATGCCACCACTTCCATAGACGATTCTGCCATGAAGAGTTTTATATTTTTTTTCTGTATCTATTTTCGAACTATCAGCTTGGTAGAGTTCACCGTTGGTGTAGCGTTCTACGATTTCTAGGCTGTAATCGGTTGTGTCGCTATATGGTTTTTGGATGCTGCGTCCACTTGGTGTGTAGTATCTTGAAATGGTAAGACGAAGTTCTGAACCATCTCTTAATGTAATGGGCTTTTGAACCAATCCTTTTCCAAATGAGCGTCTGCCCACAATCAAGGCTCTGTCATTGTCTTGTAGAGCACCAGCCACAATTTCAGAAGCCGAAGCACTTCCTTCATCTAAAAGCACAACCACTGCACCTTCTTCAAAATCGCCTTTTCTATGTGCTTTTTCTTCACTATCAAATCGGTCTTTTTTTCCATCGGTATAGACAATCATTTCTTTGCCTGCCAAAAGCTCATCTACCAACTTCACAGCTTGATCCATATATCCTCCTGGGTTTCCACGTAAATCTAAGACCAAATCTTTCATTCCTGCACGCAAAAGTTTGCTAAGCTGAGTTTCAAATTCCTTAAATGTATTCATTCCAAAGCGAGAAACTTTAATATAACCAGTAGTGGAAGTGAGCATATATCCCACTTCTACTGTGTTTGTCTGAATTGTACCACGTTCTACAGTAAGGGTTAATTCTTTGTTTTGATAAGGACGAAAAACAGTTAGATTTAATTTAGAATTTTTCTCTCCACGCAATACATCAAAAACTTTTCTATTATCTATACCCACACCAGCTACTTGTGTATCATCTACCTTAATAATTCTGTCTCCTGCTTCTATTCCAGCTTTTTCTGAAGGACCGTTTGCAACAGGCATTACCACTTGAATAGTATCATCAAAAAGAACAAATTCGACTCCTATTCCTTCAAAATCACCTTCTAGTTGAGAGTTCATTATTTCTACATCTTTGGCAGGAATGTAGCTCGTATGTGGGTCTAGTTTGGAGAGCATCTCTTTTATAGCGTGGTCTGTAATCTCTGTAAGATTAACAGTATCTACATAATAATCTTCAATATAGGAGAGTACTTGTCTCATTTTTTTAGCTTGGTCGGAAGCACTTTCTTGTGTTTGTAGGTCAGATAAAGCTGAGGTAAGAGAAGTAGTATTTCCACCAAAAAAACGTGCGCCAAAAATAAGTCCTACTCCTAATGCGATGGCTGTAAAAATAGGTAATTTGATTTGAGCAGCAGAAACTGTAGATTTTGTTTTGGCTTTATTTTCTTTCGAAATAGAACGTGTATAAATAAGACGCTCATTAGAAGAATTAGAATTACTATCTGACATACAAAGAAATTGAAAATTGACACCCGAAGGCGAACGAAGTTAATTAAAAATAAAGTTGTTTAAGAATGTTTTATACAATTATCGGTATTGACCTATCGGTCTGACCTTAGTCTATTAGGCCAGTCTCGTTAGAGCAGACTGTAAATAATTTATTTTTTCTCTATTAGCTTTGCTCACTTTTAGGTCTTAAACAACTTCAATGAAAAGTTAGCTACATTACTACTTGATTATGCAAATTTATTAGATTTTTTACAAAATACTCTTGAAATCATTTTTCGCATTGTCTCTACACAAATACAAAAAATATAACTACACAATCCTACTAAGATAACTCATCTTTATACAAAAAGATGAGAATAAAATTTATTTGCAAGTTATTTTAATAAGATTTAACGCATAATGAAAAACGGCTCTAACAAGTAGTTATGTAAACTTTTGTTTTAGCTAGAGAGAAGTAGTAGATAAAAGTAGAACAACCATGTAAACTTTTTACAGACAAATAGCGTATATATGAAAGAATGTTGATATGTTTGTATAAAATCAAGTTATTTTACATATTACCTTCATTTTTTTAACTGAATTCTAAAACTCAAATTATTAAAAATATTATGGAAGTTAAACCTTCATTCCAAGACATTATTCAATCAGAAACTCCTGTATTAGTAGATTTTTATGCTGACTGGTGTGGTCCGTGCCAAGCGATGACCCCAGTAATTAAAGATTTTTCTGCTGAAATGGGAGAAAAAGTCAAGGTTCTCAAAATAAATGTAGATAACAATCCTGCTGTTGCTTCTACCTTCAATGTGCGTGGTATTCCTACGTTTGTTGTTTTCAAAAATGGTGAAGTAGTAGCTCGCCAATCTGGAATGATGCCTTTAGCTGGGTTGCGTTCTATGGTAGAACCTCATTTGGTAAAATAAGTTATAGTTCTTAAATTTTGAGAACAGGGTATTTGAAAGAATCAAAAAAATCCTCACTTTAGTTGCTTTGCTGCAAAAGTGAGGATTTTTTTGACTGGATTTATTTCTAAAAGTAAACTTTTTTGTCAAGAAAGCAATTAGAGTTTAGGGCTTGTTTAAATTTTTGTTTTTTAGCGAAAATGAGAAAATTTAAACAAGCTCTTAGTAGGAAAACATATCAAAATAAATCTTTTAAATGCATATAGCCTACTTAAAAAAGAATTTTAAATATCGAAGTTGTTTAAGAATGCCTGTTTTTACAATAAAATTGAGATGACAAACTAAACAAAATAAAACTATTATCTGTGTTCTGTGACACAGAAAACAATTTTTTTCATTCTTAAACAAGCTCACCCTTATCTCTAAGGAATTAACTACACCAACAACCACCTGCTATGTTAAATTACTTTGATTCTTCTTCCGAATTTATCCTTGAAAACGGACAGTCTTTGCCTTCTTTGCGCTTGGCATATCATACTTTTGGAAAACTCAATGAGAAAAAGGATAATGTCGTTTGGGTTTGTCATGCTCTCACAGCAAATAGTAATCCGTTGGAATGGTGGGATGTTTTGGTAGGAGAAAATAGAATAATTGACCCCAAAAAACATTTTATTATTTGCGTTAATATTTTAGGGTCATGCTATGGCTCAACAAATGCACTTTCAGAAAATCCTACAACAAAAGAGCCGTTTTATCACGATTTTCCATTTTTTACCATTCGTGATATTGTTAGTGGAATAGATTTGGTTAGAAAAGAGTTGCAGAAAAAGTTAGGTTTTGAAAAAATTTGGCTGTGTATCGGTGGGTCAATGGGAGGACAACAGGCAATGGAATGGGCGATAAGAGAACCTAATCTGATGGAAAATTTGGCTCTGATTGCTACAAATGCTTGCCATTCAGCGTGGGGAATTGCTTTCAATACTTCGCAACGTCAAGCCATAGAAAACGACCCTACTTGGCAAAATAATGATAAAAATGCTGGACTTGGTGGAATGAAAGTAGCTCGCAGCATTGCGCTTTTGTCTTATCGAAATTATGAGGCTTACAATCTCACACAGACCGATATAGACCAACGAACGCAAAACTTTAGTGCAGAATCTTATCAAAAATATCAAGGAGAAAAACTAGCACAGCGTTTTGATGCTTTTGCTTACTACAATCTCTCAAAGGCAATGGATTCTCATAATGTAGGCAGAAGCAGAGGAGGAATTGAAAATGCACTTTCCAAAATCAAGGCAAAAACAGTAGTGGTAAGCATTACGAATGATGTCTTGTTTCCTTCTGACGACCAAAAACTTTTGGCAAAATATATTCCTAATGCAGGTTATTTTGAAATAAAGTCTCCCTACGGACACGATGGTTTTTTATTGGAAGGAGAAAAACTCAGTAATATCTTATTAGAGAATATATTGCACCAATCTTTAAAAGTAGGGTTTTTGAGTTAGTCAAAAACCCTACGACTGAATCCAATGTTAAATAAATCTTGGCTCTCGGGGTAAGAAAATACTAAATTTTGTTCCAACATCTACTTGGCTTGTTACATCTATTTTGCCTCCATTACTATACACAATGTTTCTCACTAAATGGAGTCCAATACCTCGCCCATCTATATCAGTATTTTCTTCGTGTAGGCGTTGAAACATTCCAAACAATTTGTTTTTGTTAGCTTCCATATCTATTCCGATGCCATTGTCTTCTATGTTTAGACAATAATATTCCTCTTGTGGTTCTGCCCAAATCTTAATTTTGGGCGAACGCTTGGGCGAGCGATATTTGATAGCATTGGAAAGCAAGTTTTGCATAATGCTATACATTAGGTCTGGGACAAAGGATATTTTTTGTTCTTCATCTAAATCTACTTCAATATCTATATCAGGTTGGTTATAAATATCTTTCATATCTCTGATAACTTTTTCTGTAAAGCTAGAGAGTAGGATAGTATCAAATTTAGAACCTGATGTTTGCTGTTCTACCAGTGTCTTTACAAGTGATTTGAGCTTGTTATGTAGCTTATCTACGCCTTCTCCCACTTCTTTCATAACTTCTTCGGCAGTTTGGGTAAGGTCGTTGTGTTTTTTTTCTAATTCATAGAGTTGAATAGATGCTTTTATTGATACAATAGGCGACATAAGGTCGTGCGAAATAATATGGGCAAACTGTTCTAGTTTTTGATTGTAGCCTCTAAGCATATCCATCGTTTTGGTAATTTGCCTTTGGGTTTCGTTGCGCTGTAAAGCATAGAGAATTGCCCTTTCCATCCCATATTCGTCAAGAGTTCCTTTCACAATGTAGTCGGCTGCTCCTAATGAAATAGCTTCCAAACCCACATGTACATCATTGAGTCCTGTCAAGACAATAATAGGTATTCCATAATGGTTTTCGGTAATTGCCTTACAGGTTTCTAAACCGTGGCTATCTGGCAATGATAAATCTAAAAATACTAAATCTATCTTATTTTTACTCAATATATTAGTAGCACTTGCTAGACTTTCTGTTATAGTAAGGTTACTTATAGGGAAAGTTGTTTTTTCTAATATCTCTTGCATCAGAAATTGGTCAGAAAGGCTATCTTCTACTAAAAGTATGTGGATATTATTCAGATTTGAGTTCATGAAAAATAGTTGCTCAAGGTAAAAAGTAAAGTGGTTTTGTGTTTTTTATTGGTTTTGTTGTGAACTGGGTAGTTTGACTACAGTAAGCCAAAAATTATTTATCGAAGTAATAATTTTGGTAAACTCGTTCATATCTACAGGTTTACTAATATAGCTGTTTGCATGGTTTCTGTATGCAAACTTTATATCTTCCTCATTTTCAGAAGTGGTCATGACTAGCACAGGAATTAGACAAAGTTCTTGATGTCCTTTGATTTCTTTCAGAACTTCTCTTCCATCCTTACGAGGCATATTCAAATCCAAAATGATTAGGTCGGGTAGTTTTTCGTCTTTGTTTTCTAACTTTTGATAAAGGTAATCCGTTGCCTTTTCTCCGTCGGTAACAACATCAATATCTAGCTGCAACTTGCTTTCTAGCAGGCTCTCTTGTATAAGAACCGTATCAGCTAAATTGTCTTCTACTAAAAGCAATTTTATAGGTTTCATGGTAATATTTCATTATTCTTTTTTTATAAGTGCTTTATGATTAGTTATTAAACGATTAGGTAATAAGGGTTGTTTAAAATGATTATACTTTTATTTTCCTAAGGTAAAGTGTATTGTTGTTCCTTTTCCTGATTGGCTTTTTTCTTGGTCTAACCAAATTTTTCCTTTGTGTTGTTCTACTATCTTTTGGCAGAGCGCAAGTCCAATGCCTGTTCCTTCATAGTTTTCTTTTGTATGCAGACGTTGAAATATGATAAATATTCGGTCTGCAAATCTTGGGTCAATACCTATTCCATTATCTGAAATAGTAAATTGAAAGTGGTCTTTATTTTCTTTGTATGTAATTTTTATTTGAGGCGTTGCCTCTGAACGATACTTAATTGCATTACCTACAAGGTTTTGAAAAAGCTGTGTGAGTTTGGACGAGTTGCCCATGATTTTTATATCAGAAAAATCATTTTCTATTTCTATCTCTGCTTTTGTTTCTTCAATTTGGAGTGTAAGATTCTGAATGGCATTCTGATATGTATCATTTAATTGAACTTCTTTGTGTGGAGTTTCATTTCTGTGTAACCTAGAGTATTCCAACAAGTCCATTATAAGGTCTTTCATTCTTCCTGCCCCTTCAATTATGAAGCGAATATACATAGCCGCTTTTTCATCTAACTGCCCTTCGTAGCGTTTTTCTAAAAGCTGACTAAAACTAGCAATAGCACGCAGAGGCTCTTGCAAATCGTGAGAAGCCACATAAGCAAAATGTTCTAGCTCTTTGTTGGTAACTTCCAAGAGTTGCATTCCTTCTTTTAGCTTTTTAGCAATTTCTTCTCTTGCATTTATTTCTATGCCTAATTTCTCATTTATAGTAGTCAGTTCTTCGGTTCGGATTCTGACTTGCTGTTCTAGTTCTTTTCTCCTCAACTCTTCTCTATACTCGTTCATGTTTTGTGTTACAACATAAAAAATCTTAGACTGAATGCTTTTGGCAGCTTCTATTTCTGATGGTGTCCATTTTTTTGACTGACATTCTACCTTCTGATTCCATTTGGCAAATGAATTTCTTGGTTTTAAAACCAGTTCATTGTCTTTTTCTAAAACTATTTTTTCTAGTTTTCCTCCCCAGTTGATACTCTGTTGGAGTTCTTCCCTAAACCAGATAATACGGCTGTCGTCTTCCTTTGAAATAGGTACACTTAGTGCGCCAGAACAGATGGTTTCATCTAGTTTTATTTCTGGAACATCTTTAGAAAGACAGTGAGAGCTAAACAAATCTTTAGAGTGATGGATTTCTAACCAATCTTTCATTTGCCAGATTTGCTCGTCTATGGGAGTTATTCCTGCTTTAAAGATTTTTTTCTTATCTGCTCCTACCAAAACCACCACACCATCAGCATCCAAGAGTTTCAAAAAAGATTTTCCTTTTTTAATCATTCCTCCATATACATTTTTTTCTTCTTTGAGAGATTCGATTATGCCTTCTGTAAGAGTTTGTTTTTCTAATTTATCTAATTGAAGCTCATTTTTTTGTAATCTATCTATTTGTAAAGATACCAGTTGAGCAAAAAATTCGGCAGTCATGCGAGTAGAATAATCTACATATTTGGCAGAGTTGTGATGACACGAAACAAGTCCCCAAAGTTTTCCATCAACAATAATAGAAATTGACATAGAGGCTTCTACTCCCATATTTTTGAGATACTCTATATGGACTGGCGAAACGCTTCGAAGTGTGGAATATGTCAAATCTAACGGAGTATCTTTAATGTCGTCTTTTAAAAGAATAGGAGAAGGTATATAATGCGTATCAGAAATAAGGCGCAACCAATTCTTTAAATAAAGTTCTCGTGCTTGCTTGGGAATATCAGTAGAAGGAAACCACAAATCGTAGAAGGGATTCATTTCCTCTAGTTTTACTTCAGCCACAATTTGTCCGTCATACTCTTCATTGAACTTGTAGAGCATTACTCTATCAAACCCCGTAATATGCTGAATTTCTTCTACAATGACAGTGTAAAGTTCTTTTAAGTTATCAGAGTGTTGGAAACGAATAATTGATTTTTTACTAATTTGATAAAAATTATCCTTCTTTATCTCGCCACTTTCTAGGTCTATAGGCTCTAGTTCTAATATACAACCGTGATTAGATTGGTGAACAATGCCATCAAAAGGCTTTTTCTCTCCTTCTAGTTCTAAAAATAAACGTAGTGGATTTATTGTTTTGAAAAAAGCTGATTTCGATTGCGATTTTGGAGGTTGAAGTTTCTTTTCAAGAAAATTGGTTTGTCTCTCTCCTAAAAAAATAGATAAACACTTACCTACCAATTCGTCAAAACTTAGTTTAGATTTTTCCACTAAGTTCTCACTTATCCCCAAAATATTCATATCATCAGAAAAAACTATCAAAAATCCGTGAGGTTGTACATGACCTAAATGATGAATAGGTTCTTTTGCACAGTTTTCAATAGCTGTTTTGAGTTCTTTTTTAGTAAGAGCAGACATAGTGGAATAGAGTTTTGATGAATGTTTTCCTTTTCTACTTGATAATTTTTTTTATTGTAAAATGTTTTTGCACTTATGAAAAGACTTTTCAAAATAGAAATATGATAATTCTACTCCTTCTAAAAACAACTTCTGAGCCTCTTTACTTTCACACTCTTCTTCTACAATTTTTTTGAATGAGTTCCAAAGACGAGGCGTTTTTATTTCATAGTTCTTGAAAAAATCAAACTTTGTAACTGAATTTAGTTGAGCATTCTGAGAAAATATTTTATACATTATTTTTCCTCCTAACATAGAACCTTCTGCCACATACATTCGCCCCAAAAGCATACAATAATCTGTAATGCGAACAGTATTTGGAATGGCTTTCAGTGCATCAAATTTTGCTGGAGGCAATATCTGCTTTAGTTCGTTTTCTAAAGAAACTGATTTTATATGTTCTTCAAAGCTAAGTTTTTTGAACAGCTCTTGATACACTTCTTGATTACTTTTTTCTGCCAAAAATACTCTAATTTCTTCTTCCAAGTGTGAATGAAAAATAAAATGAGTACCTAACAAAAGCTCATAATCTTTGACAGAAAAGTGTTCCAATCTATCTGAACCAATAAGGTTTTCCATAAGATTGTGTTGGGAACGAGTTTCCTTACGAACAGTTTGAAGAATAGGCATTATTTAAAAGTATAAGAAGTTTAAAAAATAGCAATGTTTAGCTCAACACCAAAGATACAATGTTTAATTTTAAAAGCCAAATGTTATATATATGCGATTAAAAGTTAAACAAAACAAAGTTGGTTTTTAGCGCATTCTTAAAAGAAAACTATATGCCAGACGGAGTGAAAAAACAGAATTTCTGACTGGAAATCCAAATCTGTTTAGAAAAACACTATTCCTTCCCCAGTAATGTCGAAGTTCTGCTGAAAACCATCGCCATCCTCCTGTTTCATATCGTAAGCCAAAGCCTAATAGCCAACCTAAGTCAAAATCGTGAGTTGCCCAGCGCAAATCATAAGTGGGGTTTCGGTTGTATTTTACTTGCCAAAGATAGGCAGCAGAAACAGCTGTAGAAACTTGATAGTGCCAGTAGTTTCCTTCAAAAGCATAGGAAAGTGAATACTGATTTTCAAAATAATGTAGTCTTAGAGGAATTGTATTTGACCTGTTGTCTCCTATATTTCCTCCTATCTGATTGTAGAAAAGTTGTGGGCGAATATGCCAGTGGTCTTTGAACTGTATATCTAAAAATCCTCCTGCACCATACGCCATACGACGAACATTTTCAAGATTACGGATTCTAGAATAGTTGCCTTGTGAGAGCAAACCAGCAGAAAGAAGTTGTGCTTCTGCATAATTTAT
>NZ_JAHDIG010000033.1:0-9607 GCF_020630935.1 Bernardetia sp. | reverse complement strand
AGCGTATAATACAAAAATAGTTGGAATTTTATGTAGATTGGGAAGTTGTTTTTTCCACTCTGCTACTGTTTGGGTCTTGATAAATTGATTTTCTGACGTAATATTTGAAGCTACACAAATTTTAGTGTTCGGATGCAATACGCTTAAAATATCTTTCAAAAGAGCGTTGTTCCGATAGGGAGTTTCCATAAAAATCTGTGAGCGTTTGAGTTTTTTGCTTTCAGCTTCTAAATTTTTGATTTGGTTTTTTCTCTGCCCTGCATCAATGGCAAGATAGCCGTGGAAAGCAAAATTTTGTCCATTGAAACCAGAAGCCATAAGGGCAAGCAAAATAGAAGAAGCTCCTACCAAAGGAACAACATCTATATTTTTCTTGTGTGCATATTCCACTGCCAATGCCCCTGGGTCTGCAATTCCAGGGCAACCTGCTTCCGACATAATCCCCACTTTTGTAGGTTCTCCATTTTCATCTTTTTGAGGAATTTGTTTGAAATAGTTTTCTAACTCTGCCTTTGTTGTTTTTTTGTCTAACTGAAAAAGCACTAAGTCGTCAATTACGATTCCCAATTTTAAGGCAGAAATAAAACGTCTTGCTGTTCTCAAATTTTCTACTAAAAAATACTTTGTCTGCCGAATAATTATTGGAATTTCTTCTGAAAGACTTTTTTTATTTCCTTCTTCCAACCAAATTGGAATTAAATATATTTTCATTGGACTTAAAAATACTACTTAAAAAATAATATACTTACCTAAATGTAGGCTAAACTTAACAAATCGTTCACTTACTTCATATCAAAAGTGGATAGATGAAATACTAACTTTGTGGTTTGTTAGAAAATATGCAACACACCCTAAAAAAAATAGTATCGCTCTTGAATCTTCCTCTACAAAATAAAATTTCTAAAGAAAACGAAAGTAAGACAAATCTCTCAAAATTGCTACTACATATTTTGTATGTAGTCTTTATTGTGTGTTTGTTTTTAGCGTCGATAGATATGCTAATGAGTGCATTTCGTTTATTTGGAAGGGAAGTGGCAAGCAGTATTTTTTCAGTTTCGGCACATCCTTTTGTTGGTATTTTTATAGGGCTTCTCATTACAGCTATTTTGCAAAGCAGTTCGACTGTTACGGCAATGGTGGTAGCAGCTGTGGCAGCAGGTACGCTCACTATTGAAACAGCAACTCCTATTATTATGGGAGCAAATGTAGGAACGACTATCACAAGCGCAGTAGTGGCTCTAGGACATATCTCAAAAAAGAAAGAACTTCGAAAAGCATTTGCAGCAGCTAGTTTGCACGATTTTTTTAATGTCTTGACGGCTTGTGTTTTGTTTCCCTTAGAATATTATACCCATTTTTTATCTGACCTTGCCAAAATTGTTACAGAACTACTTCCATTTTCTGCTACTTCAGGTAGTTTTATTCCTCCTATTATTTCCATTCCGTCTAACTTTATTGTTAGTCAGTTAAAAAATTATCCATTATTGATTCTCATTTTTGCTATTGCTTGTTTGTTTTTGGCAATTCATCTCTTTGTAAATCTTTTGAAGAAACGGATGATTGGAAAGCGTAGGCAAAAAATACACGAGCTTTTCTTTGGTAATACGTGGAAATCATTTAGCTGGGGATTTATCTCAACAGCAGCTATTCAGTCTAGTTCGGTTACAACATCTTTAGTTGTTCCTTTGGTCGCTACTCGCAAGGTAAATATTCAGAAGGCATTTCCTTTTGTAGTAGGAGCAAATATTGGAACAACACTAACAACACTTTTGGCAGCTCTTTTTAAATCGGAGGCAGCCATTACGATAGCTTTTGTACATATTTTGTTCAATCTTATTGGAGCTTTACTGTTTTTGGCTCTCCCTTTTATGCGCCGTATCCCCATTATACTCTCACAGCGCTTGGGGGTAGCAGCTATGAACAACCGTAGTAGTGGTTTAGCTTATTTGCTTATCATGTTTTTTGTCCTTCCTTTCGGAATGATTTATAGTTCTTTTCAGCAGAATGATTTAGATTTGCAAAAAATAAATACTACAAACACTCTTCAAGACTCCTCTTTCATTCAAAACAAAAAAAAAAATAATCAATAGACTATAAAAATCTCAAAAAAAACGAATGGATTTACATATTGTATTTATGATATTAGGCTTTTGCTTTGCAGCTTATTCTGTAGTGGGTAATGATGTAATTCAAACACTAGGAACATTTATCAGCTCTAATGGCAAAACACCTTGGTACATACTTTGGACTTATACAGGAGTGATTATGATAAGTGTACTTTTCTATGGGTGGTACTCTGGACAAGGCGTAGCGTATGGCAGACTCAACAAAATTCCATTTCCTGAAGTCTTACAATGGTGGCACGTTTTGCCTCCTTTGGTGTTGATGATTATTACTCGTTTTGGTATTCCTGTCAGCACGACATTTTTGGTGTTGAGTGTTTTTGCTACTAAAAATATTCAGAGTATGGTTACAAAATCTGCTTTGGGGTATTTAGTTGCTTTTGGAGCTGCCATTTTTGTTTATTTACTGATTAGTAGATTTTTTGAAGAAAATTTTATCAGAAAAGAAATAAAGAAAAATGAGAAACGAATCTGGACAGTCTTGCAATGGACTTCGACAGGCTTCCTTTGGTCGCAATGGCTGATTCAAGATTTGGCAAATATTTATGTTTATTTACCTCGTGGCAACAACCTTTCTAGTACGCAATTTTTTCTGTCTGCTTTTGTCTTGATAGTTCTTTTGGGGTATATTTTTTATAGCCGTGGAGGAAGTATTCAAAAAATTGTTACTACCAAGACCAATACCACCGATATTCGTTCGGCAACTATCATTGACTTTATCTATGGTATTGTATTGTTCGTTTTCAAAGAAATGAGTGATATTCCAATGAGTACGACATGGGTTTTTGTAGGGCTTTTAGCAGGTCGTGAACTGATGATAAACCTTCGTATAAATATGCAAGCTGCTTTTGAAGCTCGTTTGAAGCAAGAGAAGAAAAAAGCTAAAAAGAAAGGATACAAGGAAAGTTCTGATAAAATCTTGGACGATGCGACTTTTGAAGATGAGCAAAATATAAAAAATCATCCACTTTACCCACGATATTCTGATACTGTTGGAATTTTGAGAATGATAGGCTCTGACCTTTTAAAAGTATTTGCTGGATTGGTAGTTAGTTTGATTTTGGTTTTTGTACTCAAAAAGAATGAAGTTATAGAAAATCTAATTGAATATATCATTAATATTTTTAGTTAATACATCATCGGATGAAAAACTTCATTATTTTACCAATAATGAAGTTTTTTTGTATTTAAGGTTATCACAATTATTTACGTAAATCATACTTTCAGTCTGATTACAAAGATTTTATACCAAAATAAAAATCGCATTGGTACTGCTCTACGAGGCTGACCTTATTCTAGTTAGGTCAGTCTCACAGAGCAGACCGAAAAAATAAAAAGGTATTGGGATTATTTCTTACAGAACAGTTTGGAAGACTGGTGTACAAAATTAACTGTGATAAGGCTTATTTATCAATAGCCTAAAAGACTTATTTTAGAGTAGAACCAAACCAATTTATAAATACAAAACCCTTACTTCATAAAAGAAATAAGGGTTTTTAGTATAGAAAAATGAAAACTTATAAAATTCTATTTAATAGAACATTATATTATTTGCCTTCATCGTTTGTCATGTCGTCTTTCAACTGAGAAAGTGCAGAGTTATCTCCCAAAGAGCTAGTTGTTTCTAAGTCTTTAGACTTTTTCATTTCTTTAGCTTTTGAAGTTGTTTCTGCATTTGCTTCTCCTTTAGATTTTTTCTTTGCAGGAGCTTCTTCTTTTCCACTACGGTAAGTTGCTACGTGAGAAAGAATGATACGTTGCTCATCCTTAGAAAACTCTACTACTTTGAAGTCTATGTTGTCTCCAACCTCGGCAGTTTTGCCAGTTTCTTCAAGTGTAAGGTGTTTTGTAGAAGCAAAACCTTGTACACCATAAGGAAGCTCAATATTTGCTCCTTTATCGTTCTTGTTTACTAAAGTACCTTTGTGTACACTGTTTGGAGTGAAAATACCTTCAAATGTATCCCAAGGATTTTCTTCCATGTGTTTGTGGCTAAGAGCCAAACGACGCTGTTCTGTATCAAGTTCTAATACTTGTACTTCCAACTGTTCACCTACTTTAATAAACTCAGATGGGTGCTTGAATTTACGAGTCCAAGAAAGGTCAGAAATATGAACAAGTCCATCAATACCTTCTTCTAATTCTAAGAAAAGACCATAGTTAGTAAGGTTACGAACTGTACCTGTATGACGCTCTCCAGAAGCATATTTTGTTTTTACTTCGTCTTTTGTCCAAGGGTCTTCAGTAAGTTGCTTAATACCTAAAGACATCTTACGCTCTTCACGGTCAATAGTCAAGATAACAGCTTCTACTGTATCATTGATGCTTAAGAATTCTTGTGGGTTGCGTAAGTGCTGCGACCAAGACATTTCAGAAACGTGAATCAAACCTTCAACACCTGGTTTGATTTCTAAGAATGCACCATAATCAGCAACATTCACAATACGTCCTTCTACTTTTGTTCCTACTTCTAGGCTTGCTTCAAGCGAATCCCAAGGATGCTCTTGAAGTTGTTTCATACCTAATGAAATACGTTTTTTGTCCTCATCAAAGTCAAGAACAACAACATTAAGTTTTTGGTCTAATTCTAATACTTCGTTTGGATGGCTGATACGACCCCAAGAAATATCTGTAATGTGAAGTAATCCGTCCACACCACCTAAATCAACAAAAGCACCGAAATTAGTGATATTTTTCACTACACCTTCCAATACTTGTCCTCTCTCAAGGTTATCAAGAATTTGAAGACGTTGTTTTTCAAGGTCTTTCTCAATAAGAATTTTGTGAGAAACTACTACGTTGTCGTTTGCATAATTGATTTTGACAACTTTCAATTCCATTTTCTTATCTACATAAATATCAAAATCACGAATTGGCTTAACATCAATTTGTGAACCTGGTAAAAATGCCTCAATACCAAAGATATCTGCAATCAAACCACCTTTTGTACGGCGTTTGATAATTCCTTCGATAACTTCATCTCCTTGGTGCGATTCTTCAATTTTCTTCCACGCTTGAAGAGCCATAGCCTTACGACGAGAAAGTAAAATTTGTCCGTTTGCATCTTCTTGCTTTTCTACATAAACCGTTACTTGGTCGCCAGCTTTAAGCTCTGGCAAATCTCTAAATTCTGAAAGAGATACAAGTCCGTCAGATTTATGTCCAATGTTTACGATAGCCTCACGGTCTGTAACACCTACGATAGTTCCTGTAACAAGTTCGTTTTCAGAAAAAGCAGTAAGTGTTTCTTCGTAAAGGTCTGCGAGTTCTTGTTGGCGTGCATCTTTGTAGCCAGCACCAAAGCCTGTTTTGTTAGACTCTAATTCTTCCCAATTGATTTCGCCTGCTGAAGTGTTTGAATTACTCATATAATAAAATAAAAATCGACGACAATTATTTTCAGGCTTGTCTGAAGGCCTGCCTTTGTAGCATGTTTTGTCGTTTAGCTTAATACCAAATGAAAAATTATGCTTAAAGGTATTTGATTAACTGTGAGAAAATAATTTGATTGAAAATCATTTCTTATACAAGATAAAAAAGATAAGTAAATCGTTGATTTACAGAAAATTAGCTATCTTGGCGGAAATGAAATACAAAGATAGTAACTTTTGTTAGGAAAAGGAAATTTTGAATGTTTTATTCTATAAATAATGATTCTCAATTTATTTCAAATCATTCTCTCTCAACAGAGACAGGATAAGTTTTTGTCTTTGCCAAAATATCCAATAAAAAATCTACTAATGTAGTGGGAGAGCAATCGTTTGTAGTGGTGCTAAATTGCACAATGCCTGTTTCTAGCTGAAAGCAAGTTGAGCCTACTTTTTTTCTGTTTTCATCAAAAAAAACAATTCTCATAAATGTATTATCTATTCCGTCTGCATATATACATTTTTGCTCCCACTTCCACAATGGTTTTTTTCGAATGATAAGTTGCAATATTTCGTGTGCTATAATTTCTTGTTGCATTTCAAATGTGTGTTTATGTTGGTGGCTTTTTCTATAAGTTACCAAATTTTACCTAAAAATTTTACTACATATTATCTTTTCTTTTTGAAAAGGACTCTTTTTCGTTTCGTTTTAAGTAAACCCAACCTGCATTTTGAAGAAGTAATTTATTGTATCGTAATTAGATAGATATTAAGTATATTTGCGCTTAGATAGTAAGCATTAACAAAATAAGTCTCTGGATAGAGAAGTTCTCTTAGTATAAAATTTTGTATTTGCTTCTTAACACAAATATGCTTTTTATATAAATGTAGCAAGCCTTAACTTACCACAATTTCAACCAAATCGATGAAAAAGTCATTTTTACTCATACTATTTACATTATTTTTTATACAATCATTTTCCCTATTTGCTCAGATTGACCCTTGTGTTCGTATTTCAGAAGGAAGGGAGTTTTGGGTAGGCTTTATGGATCATGATGGCACTTCTGGTATTGAAACCAAATTATATGTAACCTCTCGTGTAGCTACTACGGGAACAGTTACACTCAATGGAGCTCCTATAGCTACAATAAATGTAGCTGCTAATGGTTCACAGCAGATTGACCTATCTCCAGCCTCAAACTATTTAGTCAATAACTCTCAAATTCCTCAAAACAAAGGAGTGTTTGTAACAACTGATGATCCTGTTAGTTTATATGCCTTAAATAGAAAAAGAAACTCAGCAGATGCTGCACTTATATTTCCTTTGGAAGCTCTAGGAACAGAGTATTATACTATGTCTTATACTCCTTCTTCTACTACACAACCTTATTCCTCTGTATTTTTAATTGTAGCAACAGAAGACGACACCAACATAACTATTACTCCATCACAAAGAACAACAGCAGGAAATCCACTAGGAGTGCCTATTAATATAACACTTCAAGAAGGTCAGACCTATTTGGTACGTTCACAAGGAACGTTTGGTGCTAATTCAGACTTGACAGGAAGCTCTATCAGTTCAGACAAGCCTATCGCTGTCTTTTCAGGAAATGTTAGAGTACATGTAGATGGGAGTTCATCAGACCATGCGTATGAACAGATGCCTTCAATAAATACATGGGGGAGAAATTTTGTAACCGTTCCCTCTGTAAGAAGTAATCCTGCTGTTACTCGTAGTTATGATTATTTCAGAATTATAGCTCAAACAGATGGTACAGAAGTTACTATTAGTGGAGAGCCTGCAGTAATTACACTTAATGCAGGAGAATATCATACGTTTAGTACACAAGGAAACAATACTCCTAGAGTTATAAATGCAACAGAACGCATTATGGTAGGGCAATTTACTATCTCTGACCAATTTGGAGGAGGAGAGGATGCTGACCCTTACTTTATTGTTCTTTCTCCAAATCAACAAACCTTAAAAGACATCAATTTAGAAGCTATAAGTACTGCTCAGATTAGCACATTTCATGTTGATGTAATAACTAAAACTACTAATACAGCAAATATTCTTTTAGATGGTACACCCATGACATTTACAGCTATTGCAGGTTCAGATATGTCTTTTGCTCGTAGAAATGTAGCTCCAGGAACTTATAACCTTAATAATTCAGACCCTGCTAATGATGGTTTTATTGCTTATGTATATGGATATGGAAATTACGAGTCGTATGGGTATTTAGCTGGCAGTAGCTTAGAAACAGTAGTTGATGTAGCTGATGATATTGCTTTTTGTGATGGAGCAATAACAGAAGATACTTTGGAAGCTCCTGATGGATTTATTCGTTATGAATGGCGACTGATACCAGACCCTACAATAATCAGTACTGCTCAGGATATTACAGTTACTGTATCTGGACTATATGAGCTAACAACCGAAAATGAAGATGGATGTGTTAAGTTTGATACTACAGAAGTAATTTTTAGCCCTCCTTCTATTGCTGATATAAAATACCAAGGTATTTCAGCAGAAGAGTTGCGTTTTTGTGATAGCTTAGGGCAGCAAGTTATTAGTGGATTTGATGTTTCACACACCACAGATAACACTTACAAATGGAGAATTATTGGAGATCCAACTGTTATTTCTACTGATGTTAATTTAGTAGTAGATAATTTTTCAGCAACAACTTTATATGAGTTAGAAGTCATTAATGCAGCTACTCAATGTAGTTCAGCAGGAAATGGAAGTACATTTGATACCATTACTGTAATTTTTGAACCTACTCATGATTTAGATATTGTCTTTGATGGAACTACACCAGATGTAATAACATTTTGTGATTCAGAAGGAGAACAAACTATTAGAGCTTCTTTAGACCCTCTTCCTAGTGATGTAACCTATCGTTGGTTTAAAGATGGCATATTTTTGCCTTCAGAAACATCTAATACGTTAATAGTGAATGAGTTTTCAGCAACTACTCGTTATAGAGTAGAAGCCTTACGACCAGACCAAACACTCTCGTGTGTACAGACGGATGAAATTGTAGTTACTTTTTATCCTGTGGCTTTAATACAGCACGATGGAGTTGTGAGTGATGATGAGTTATTATTTTGTGACATAGATGGTGCAAAAACTATCAGTACAGGAGTAGTGACTAATCCTAATGTAGAATATCTCTGGAGAGATATTACTGACCCTGCAAATCCAATAGACTTAGGTACAGACTTTGAATTAGTTGTAGATAACTTTTCATCTACTCGTATTTATGAAATTACTATAACAGATTTAGAAAATGGAACTACTAATCCTTGTGCTTTGACTGATGAGGTTACAGTTACATTTTTTGGTGCTGAAATCCGAGAAATTGGACAAACTGATGAGCCTGATGAAATGACTTTCTGTGCAGAAGATGGTGAAAGAGGGTTAGAAGTAACTGTTGAACCATCTTTACTTCCTTTTTCAGAAATAAAATGGTTTGAAAGAAATGGTACAGCTTTGACACAGGTTGGAACAGGAGTATCCTTATTAGTTAATGAGTTTCAACCTAATGTAACTGTAACAAAAACCTATGTCGTACAAATAACCAATCCAAGGTTAGATTGTACCATAGAAGATGAAATTATTGTCAATTTTCTACCTCCTTTGGGTGTAGGGCTTTTAGGAAGTACAGATATTTGTGAGGGTAATCAAACTCCTGTTACTTTTAGATTAAGTGGTTCTTTTCCTATGACACTTACCTATAGAAGTAATCCACTTATAGGAAGTACCACTACACAACAAATCGTAGTTGGAACAGCTACAACAACCAGTCCTTTTGACTACATTATTCAATCAGAGGGAGGAATGTATGAGATAGTAGCTTTAGAAAACGACCTTTGTGTACTTACAGACATTCCCACCACAGTCGTAGAAGTAACGGTTACTCCAACACCAGAAGTAACAATTTCCTCCCCAGACACAGTTATTTGTGCTGATGGAACAACTAAGTTTATAGCTGATGGTGCGACTTCTTATGTTTTCTATAAAAATGGATTACCAATGCCAGCAGGTGGTGTTGCCAATGAGTACGAACCTGTTGCAGGAACGTTCCAAAATGGCGACCAAGTGTGGGT
>NZ_JAHDIG010000032.1:7501-52604 GCF_020630935.1 Bernardetia sp. | reverse complement strand
TGATTAGCGAAGCTAAATTTAATCAAAAAATTAAAGTTTTGTCAATGGAGTAAGAAAAAGTTTAGTGCAGATTTTTCTTCATTTACTTGAAAAGAAACAGTTGCGCCACACATCACGGTTTGATTTTCTGCTGTGTGTCCGATAGGAAAGCCAAAAGCAACAGGATAATGATAGTCTTTTACCAACTCTGTAATCATTTGAGGAACAGAAAAACCAAACTGTTCTACGGTTTGCTTAGAACCTGAAAAACTACCTATGACTAATCCTTTCAGATGTTTAAATTTTCCAGCTCTGTAAAGTTGCCAAAGCATTCTGTCGATAGCATACAAATTTTCGCCTACTTCTTCTAAAAAAAGAATTTTATTATTTGTATCTATTTCTGTTGGAGTAGCAAGACTATTGATAATCATACTCAAATTTCCACCTATAATTTCTCCCTCTGCTTGTCCTAGCCTATTTTCTGGACAAAAATCAGCATTGATTTTATAAGATTTGCCTTTTATAGCATCTAAAAAACTTTTTAGAGATTGGGTTATGTTTGTAATCTCTTGGCTTTGAATAATTGGTTGAGTGTTGTCTCTTTTAATAATGTCTTCTTTTAAAGCAGATACTAGATTTTTTTCATTCTCTACCAAATATTTAAACTGAACAGGCATCACACCATGCATACTCTGAAAACCTAATTGGTTTATCTTGAGATGAATAGCTGTAATATCACTAAAACCAATAAGCCACTTGGGGTTTTTGATAAACTTTTCCCAATTTATATCATCCAAAATTCGTCCCATTCCATATCCTCCACGAATACACCAAATTGCTTTTGCTTCATCAGAATCTAATGATTTTTGTAAATCAAACAGACGATGCTTATCTGTTGCAGCAAAGCGAAAATAATTATCTGTAAGGTGTGTACCTACTTGTGGGATAAATCCGTTTTCGATAATCCAATTTACTGCCTGCTCTATATGTTGAGGCTCTACAATTCCAGAAGGAGCTATTAAATGAATGGTGTCATTTTTTTTAAGAAAAGGAGGAGATTGCATTGAATGCTTTTTAGATATGATAGTTTTTGTTTCTTATTTTTTAAAAAAGAACTTATTAATTTTTTGTGTTTGAAAAAATTCATCAAAAAACGTTCCTACATCCATTTCAGATATAGGAACGTCAGTAAAAAAAATAACTATTGCTTTTTAATATTTTATTTCTCTGTTGGGATAATACTCAAAAGCTCTAAATTTTGTGGGTCTTGATAATTATACTGATAGAGTCCATCTTTTCCTATCATCATCAAAATGTCATTATGAGCAATTACATCGTATCCATTGATGGAATTATCTTCTGCAATTTGCTCTAACTCCAATGGATTTGTAACGTTGAGTACCTTCAACCCTGCATCTCCATCACAGACAAAAAGCGTCTTATTAGTGTATTTTGAATCTACTCCTAACCCATAAGGATTTGTCATGGGTTGCGTATTGATGAGTGAAGGGTTTTCTAAATCAGAAATATCAATCAGATGTAGTTCGTTTACACCATTTCTGCAATTTGTGCCATTGCGTAGTGTTACATAAGCTGTAGTTTCAGAAACTACCACAGGGTCGCAGCTTGTAATATGTTCATAAGTAGAAACGAACTGTGGCTGGCTAGGAGCATCTAAATTGTAGATGTGCATTCCTCTCTGCGAACCAATAAATAAATTGTTCTGATAGGGAAAGAGTGTTTCTATTCCCCAACCAAGTTCTACTTCATTTTTTTCTTGTGGAGAAATAGGATTTGTGATAGAATAAGATTTTAGATTGTCTCCATTGAGTGTATAAAGGTGATTTTGACTAATAGCAAAACGAGCTAATGAACCTGCAACACCTACTGTCGGATTGCCAGCTCCTTGATTTGGAGCAAAGTTATCTCCGTCATGATAAAGAATATCGCCTCCACTACAATCGTTTGACACAACTACTTCTTTTTCTAACCAATCTACTATAACACCATAATTTGGGTCTGCATAACCATTATTTCCAAAAACCTGCTTGTCGAAAGTATTGTTGATACGCTGTACTACTTTTGGGTTTGTAACAACTGCTAGGTCAATGACTAATAAATCTGTATAACTATCAGCATATAAGATATTTCCAGAGATAGCCATATCTACATTACCAAGAATATTTAGAAAACCAATTTGAACAGGAGCAGCAGGATTAGAATTGTTGATAATATGAATCCCTTTATTGACTTCATTGACAAACACATATTTGTTATAAAAGTAAATTTTGCCCACTTCTTTCAATGGACGAGGTTCTTGAAGTTCAACAGGAGTATTACGAAAATCATCGTAACTCATAAAAATAGGCTCATAAGAAATATAAGTATAGCTACAATCATCTTCATATACACAGCTAGAAATAGCAAATGAAAACAAAAAGGTTATACAAATAAGTAATTTTGAGGGGAGACTTCTAAAACAATGATGTAGTTGAAATGTATGACACATAACTTTAGTAAAGAAATAGAATAAATAATTTGAGTTTTGGGAAATAATAAGGGTAAAAGAGAAAACTTACTCCCTTTTGTTCTCTTTACGAAACATTTTGTTAATCTGCTGCAAATGCGAAATAAATAAATCTTTATGTATAAAAAAAGGTTTGTCAAACTCTATGTTTAACAAACCTTGTAATGATTTATAAAAACTGACTTTGTTCGATGTGTTGGTAAGTCAGTTCAAAATAGTAAAATAAGTTTTACTCTTCTACTACTATTGCTTCTATGCGTTTTCTAAGTGTTGTATTTTCAGCACGCTCCATTACACTAAAATACTGAATGCCAATGGAATAAACAAAAATAGGAAGAATAAAAGCTGTTACACTTATTAGCCCAGCAAAATAGACAACTTGTATAATTTTTTGTAAGAATGTTTCTCCTTCTATAAAGTGCATTTCTATAGCTTGAATAAAAAAGGCACTAAGTCCTGAATTGATTAATACAAAATACACAAATCCGACAGCTAATGAAATGAAAAGCATCATAAAGCTGTTCAACGGTTGAAAGAAAAACAGTTTTACAGATTTTCCAAGTGCTTTAAACGGATTGTTTGTCTGCGTTGTCCAAGCATAGAGAAAAAACATAAATAATGGAGCAAATAAAAGAGCAACCAATATCATATACGGACTAGGAAAGACAATTGCTTTCAATATCAAAACTATAAGAAGTGATTTGTAACCGTTTTTAAGTAAGAATTTACCAAAGCCTTTCAGTGACCATGTTATTTTTCTAGCTTCTTGTTGTATAATTTCAGAGAAGAAATAATAAGGTGTAGTAAGTGCGACTGTCCAAATAAGAGCGTGAGCCACTATAAATGGGATGCTTTCTGTATAATTTCCTGTAATAACTAAAAGATAATACTCTTTGAGTCTGTATTGCATATCACGAGGAAAATCAAAATTAGAAATATCTTCAAAAACCAAAAGATACATGCCAATAGAAAGTGGGAATAAAAGTGCTACACAAACACTAAAAATAGGCGCAAAATGTCTTCTATGAATCATCATAGATTCGGTTAGTATAACTCCAAGACCTCGTATTTGAAAAAGCTCAAATTCACTGTCTTCGCTTTTTTCTGGTAATTTTTGTCCTTTTAATTGTATCTTATTTCGTTTTGCCAATATTTGAGGATAAATAACAAAATACCCTACCATAAAAGCAAGTGAAATAAGAATAAGCGCACCACGAATAAATAATGGCATTTCTGTATAACGAGTGAGAAAACTTTCAATAAAACCAGCCAAAATAATGATTGGAGCAAGCCCTACCATTATCTTTAATCCACGTCTAGCACTCATTTGAAAAGCCTCTAGCCTACTAAGCGTTCCAGGGAATAAGAGTCCTTTTCCCATTGTAATTCCTGCTGCTGTAGAAATTACTATGGCTGAAATTTCTAATGTTCCGTGTAGCCAAACAGCAAACAAAGAATCTATCAATACATCTTTTGCATAGAAAAAATACTGAAACGAACCGAGCATTATACCATTATACATCGAAACAAAAATACTTCCTACACAGAAAAACACTCCCATAACAAAACTCAAAAGTGCTACTCGTAGGTTATTAAACGTAATTCGGAAAAACATTTCAATCTCATTACTATTTTTATAAACCCCCATAGGGTCGCCGTTAGCAATATTTTCTTCTGTCATTTCTACATAGCCATCTCCAAAAATTACTCGTACAAAATCAATATCTTCTACTGTTTGGAAAATACCAATAAGGAAAGCACCAAAAAATATAAGAAAAGCAAGTAATAAATCTTTGCGAATCATATACATGGTGGCGGGCAAGTCTGTCGTCCAAAAGTCTATGAGTTTGCGCCACCTTACTCGCTTATTTTTATAAACGTCTCTAAAAATTTGCTGTGCAATTCCATTTAGATACAAACGTACCGAACGATTGGGGTAAAATGTACGTGCATAAGAGAGGTCATCTGTAATTTCGACAAAAGATTCACTGACTTTGTCTGGATTACGCTGCTTTTCTTTGAGAAGCTCTTCGAAGTCTTGCCATTTTTCCTTATTTTGCTCTATAAAAATATTTTCTCTCATTGTATCTATTTTTTATAAGATTGCGTTGCAATATTATATTTTATACTCGTTTGGATGTATTAAGTTACAAAATACTAATTAATTTAGTAATTTGTAGTCTCATTGAAAAATTACTTTGTAAATATATGAAAACCATTTCTATTCGTACCAGTCAGAATGTAACCATTGATTACGAACTGCCTTCTACCTTCCAACGTATTATTGCTTGGCTAGTAGATTTAGTCTTGCTTTCTGCTACTATTGGCATACTGACACTTTTATTTTATTGGATGCTTGCCATTATGGGTTGGTCTAGTATAATAGAAACACTTTTTATGTACTTGGTACTTGTGCCAATATGGTTTTTTTATTCCTTATTTTGTGAAATTATGTTTAATGGACAAAGTGTAGGTAAGCGAGCCATGGGCATACGTGTAGTGAAACTCAATGGAGATATTCCTTCTCTTTCTGATTATTTTATGCGTTGGGCATTCAGAATGGTAGATATTATGTTTTCTTTTGGCAGTTTGGCTGTTATTCTGATAACAGGAACAGAAAAAGGGCAGCGTTTAGGAGATATTTTGGCAGGTACAACGGTTATCAAAGTAAAATCTACACAACATGTAAATATGAAGGAACTTCTCAATATTCGTTCGTTTAGAAACTATGAACCTACGTATGAGCGAGTTACTGTTTTTTCAGAGGAAGATATGTTAGCTATCAAAACTATTCTGAACCGTTCTAGTCGTTTTCCCAACCAAAAAGATACTTACAAACTTCTGCAAAAGACAGCCGTTTCAGCAGCAAAAAAAATGGATATTTCAGTAGAAAAATTTACAAGTCCACAGCAGACCAAACAGTTTTTACATACCGTTTTGCAAGATTATATTGTATTGACGAGATAAATTTTAGACAGAAAAAACCCCTGTAACTTTTTAAGATTACAGGGGTTTTTTAAGGTTTGTAAGACTACTCTCTCTCATAGAGAGCCGTATAAGTTATCTGTTTCGTTCCATTATATGTCAAGTAGTCCATTGTTCCTTTTACCTCCAAGATATTATTGTCCATAAGTTTTATAGAAGTAATATCCTTATCTTCTGAGATAAGCAAACTATCTTTTATCGTATATTCTCCTCCAAGAGAAATAGCATTAGTGATAAAAGTATCAAGAATAAAGCTCTGTGGGTCAAGAGAAGGGAAATTAATTATTAATACTTCTTTGCCACTAAGTTCGTTAGGTTTTATTTCTAACCTATTATTAGATGAATTAAGTTGTTCTCCAAACTCACCAAGTACGTTTTGAGAAAAAATACCATCTCCATTTATGTCTATATCTTCTTCTACAAAGATAGTAGAAGCATAATAGTTTCCTACCAGTTGCTCATATAAAGGATTTTTCTGTTCTTCTTTTGTACAAGAAGAGAGAAAAATTATTGATAGTAATAAAATAAGATATTTCATAGTTTAATTTA
The DNA here is from genome assembly GCF_020630935.1 of Bernardetia sp. Lineage (NCBI taxonomy): Bacteria > Pseudomonadati > Bacteroidota > Cytophagia > Cytophagales > Bernardetiaceae > Bernardetia > Bernardetia sp. The sequence continues at coordinate 46,564 of NZ_JAHDIG010000032.1, read as the reverse complement.
TAGATTATCTTTACTTGACGTTCATTTCTCAAAACTAACGTCAAGGAATAAGTTTAATTTAATTATTATATTTTTTTTATTAAAACCCTTGAACTCTTAAAGGTTCTACACTTATACTGCAGTCTCCTGAACTGTATTCTCTAGTTTCAAAATAGGTTTGATTTCCAATTCCAGGAAGATTTATTGAGCCTTTTTTAATAATAAAATCATCACCAAAATTAATATTCTTTGAACCTAATTCATCGCTTCGCATTGTATAATTTACTGACACATTTTTACTACTGCTTATAGAAGCATCACCACCAAACTGCAAACCTACTTTCTCTGATACAGGGCTGATAGAAAAATTGTTAGCAAACTGAGAACTGTAGGTTTCTGATATAGAAAAAGTTTCATCTAAGTCTACTTCTTCTATTTTTATCTCCATAGTCAGACTGTACTTTTTCAAATCCCAGTTAATTAGTGGTACATCTTTTCCTAAATGAAGTGTTTTGGGTTCTATTTTATCTAATACATAAAGATACAAACTTGAACCGTAGAAAGCTCTTCTTTCTCTTCTGTAAGTTACATCAAATAGCTTACTTCCTATAGCTCCAAAACGCTTTTGTCGAACAATACCTGTAGGTTCATCTGTGTCATTAGAGATAAAAACAAAATCTACTTTAAAATCGAAAGCTCCATCTGTCCAACCTGACGAAGTCATATTTCCGTTGGCATCTCCAATAAGCATATGTACAATTTGTTGATCTCCTGTTTGGTCTGCTATTTTGTTATATCCTTCTATTCCTTCGTTCATTCTAAAAGTAGTGATATGTTCTTTATAGTCTAATGTAAAACGACCATTAGGGTTAGAAGGCTCTATGCCATAATAGATGTAATCACGATGCCAGCCCTCTATATTTTTGTATATGTTGTAGGCTTCTTCTACTTTCTCATCCATCTGAAAATTAAATATAACTCTGTTTAGAACCTTTCTGTTGTCATAGTTTGAGTCAGTAAATTTATATTCTACTCCTTCAATAGTTTTTATTATTCTTGTGTCAGTTATAGATTCATATCCTTTATTCAAAGAAGATATAACACGTTCGTTTTGCTTTATCACCACTATCGGATAAGAAGGAATATACTTTGCTTCTAAAGTGTAGTTTCCTTTGTCTAAGCTAAAGCAAGGCACATCATTGGTAGTGTGCAAACGTAAAGCTACATCTGGGATTTGGTTTTCTGTGTCCCACGTTTCGGCAGAAAAAGAATTGTCTGGAAGCGAAGGCACAAAAATAGTGAGAAGTGGATTGGTAATCTCAATTTGTTTTAATACCTCTTCGTTTGCTACATTTTCAAGCATAATATCTCTAAACGTCTTGCCATCTTCAATCACAGTATTTTTTACTGTAGCAAAAAGTACGTCGTAATCGTGATTAAATTTTTTGAGGGCTTCCGTTTTGATAAACTTTCTCAAAGCTGATGATTCTTTCATCGCTTCTAAAAGTGCCTTTCCAAAAATACGCTGGTTTTCAGATTGTGAATCGTAGATATTTTCTCCTTGTGCATTTTTAGCATCTAATGAAGTAATATCATTTGTTTTTGTTTCCAAAAACTGATCTTCTTTCTCACACGAAGAAAGTCCGATAGTTAGGGCTGTAGCTGATAGGAGTAGCCACTTACTAGATTTTTCCTTGAAATTTCTGATTGCAAAATTCATTTTATGTTTATTTTTTTAGTGAATAAATTACAATGTAATTATTGTAACTATGAACAAATGTATAGAGTGTATTTTTAGAATCCTACAAAAAATATAATTTATTTTTAATTTTAACACTTTAATTTAGTTAATTAAATAAATTAATATTATTACTTTTTACACTAAAATTTAGATAAATACTTATAAATCAACCTAATAAAAGCAAAAATATATGATTTTAATTAGAGCATTTGTAAAATTGGTTAAGTATATTAATTGCACTTTTTCATTATTCATATTTTATTAGAGAATATATTTACTATTTACATCTATTAGACAATCATAGCCACTTGATTTACAACACCTTACAAATATGCTCAAATTTTTAGTTTATTTTTTCTAAAAATATTGGAATTATAGAGTTTGTTGATTAACTTTGCTAAAAATAATAGCACAAATAGATTATCACCTAAAAATCAGATAATTAAAATAGAACAACCTTTCCTTAGGAGTTCTTTTAGATAATAAATTTAGCAAACAATAGTAACGCTCTCATCTGTGGGCATTTGACTTACAAATACGATGAAAACTAATTTTACGAATCGTTTTTTACCTATCTCTATTAATTTGGAGAAAATAAGAAACAACAGACATATACAAATTCCTATCAAAATACTGATTGGAGAGAAATATTTTGAATATAACATCTCATTTATCATTCAAAATTACATGCTCGTATTGGCTACTATATTTTTAGTAGCAGTAGCTCTGTATGGCAGTTGGGGTGATAGGCAAAGTACCTATATAAAAAATCTGTGGGTACAGGTTGGACAAGAAGTACCTTTTGAATTATGGAAAATGGAGGAAGCTCCACTAATGGCATCTGCAAGTATTTTTCCAAGTACTGAAAATACAAATTCGCCTACTTTAGAGCTAATGAAACTAGCTTCTCATAATGTAGATAAAAAGAAAGATAAAGACACAAAAAATGGGCTTCCTATTTTTGTTCATTCTGTAGCTGATTATGACAACTTAGCCAATCTGGCTAAGAGTGAGAATACGATGGAAGAGTTTATGATACAGAAACAAATTCATATTACAAAGGCACTTATTCAAAATAAAGTCTCTCGCCTAGACCAACTAGAAGATAGTGTACTTTTAGAGATGAATAAGAATATCAGTCGCTTATTTATGAGTTTGGTATTACAAAATTTGAATGCTCCTCCTCATGTTTGGAGCTATTTTACAGATACCGTACATCTAAGAAAAATAGAAACTGCACTTATGGAGCAGGTAAAATACAATGTTCCTGTTTCTATAAAGCTCGCACAATCTGCCTTAGAAACAGCTTATGGTTCACGAGTAATTCACAATAATTACTTTGGAATAAAAGATAAAAATAAAAGTGGTAACAAAACTATCACTACTGAATATTTCACAGCTGAAGAAGCCTCAATGAATCAAGATATTATTCTTACACAAAAGCCATTTATCAAGAATGGAAATGTTTTGTACGAGTGTAAAGTGCAAGATTATTTTACACAATATCGCAGTGCGTGGGAATCTTTTAGAGGGCATTCTGAATTTTTGGTAAACAACAAACGTTATGCGCCACTCTTTACTAAAGGAAAAAACTACGAAGACTGGGCTGATAAAATTGGCTCTGAACGCACTGGAGGCGTAGGTTATGCCACTTCTCCTCTCTATGGAGAGCTTTTAAAAAAGATTATCAAAAGATATCAATTACATCTTTTAGACCATTGAATTATTGTACAAATAAAAAAGACTTGAAGATAACCGAGTGATCGGGTTTTGGAAGATAGCTGAAAAAAGGCGATGCAGTTTGCATCGCTTTTTTTGTTTAGAATTTTAAAAGCGATATGGAACAAAATCCATATCGCTTTATACGTTTAAAAACTAAGAAAATGTTTAAACACTTGCCATTTTGGTCTTTTCTGCATCTTTCAAGACACGGCGCAAGATTTTTCCTACATTAGATTTAGGCAGTTCATCTCTAAACTCGTAGTGTTTCGGTACTTTGTAGCCTGTCATGTTTTCCTTACAATATTTCTTGATTTCATCTACTGTTAAGGAATCATCTTTCTTGACAATAAATACCTTTACAGCTTCTCCAGACTTTTCATCCTCAATTCCGATAGCAGCTACTTCCATAACTTTAGGGTAAAGTGCAATCGTATCTTCTACTTCATTCGGATATACATTGAAGCCCGAAACCAATATCATATCTTTCTTTCTATCAACAATTTTGAGGAAACCATCTTCTTGAAGCTCTGCTACATCGCCTGTTTTGAGCCAACCATCGTCTGCCAAACATTTAGCTGTTTCATCTGGACGCTGCCAATAACCTTTCATTACTTGGGGTCCTTTTACACAAAGTTCTCCTGGTTTGTTAAAGTCAGTAACATCATTTCCATCATCATCGACCAATTTAATTTCTGTAGTTGGAAGTGGCATTCCAATAGTTCCAATTTGTACCTCTCCTACTACTGGATTACAACTCACAACTGGCGAACATTCTGTCAGACCAAAACCTTCTACCAATGAGTTTCCTGTAACTTCTTTCCATTTTTTCGCTACGGCACTTTGTACAGCAGTTGCTCCAGCGACTGCAATTTTGAGTCTTGTAAAATCAACAGTATTGATGTTTGGATGATTAGCAAGCCCATTGAAAAGCGTATTTACACCTGTCATGACTGTAATCTTATTATTTGCCATTTCCTTAATAAGTGCTGGCAAATCTCTAGGATTCGTAATCAAGACATTACTACATCCGTAAGCAAAAAAGATAAATGTATTTACTGTAAGTGAAAAAATATGATACATCGGAAGTGGCGTCAAAACAACTTCTTGTCCTTCTCTAACAAGTGGTTTCATCCATGCTTTTATCTGTTCTGCATTAGCAATTACGTTTCTATGTGTAAGTTCTGCCCCTTTAGCTACACCAGTTGTTCCTCCTGTATATTGAATGAAAGCATTATCAGAATTTTTTACTTTTACAGGAGTAAATGGATATTTTCTGCCTTTTGCCAATACATAACGGAAGGGTAATGCTTTTGGCAAGTTGTATGAAGGCACCATTTTTTTGACACGCTTCACTACAAAATTAGTTAGTGTGCGCTTAAACATTCCCATCATATCTCCCACTTCTGTAACTATTACTGTTTCAATGTTGGTATGAGGCAGTACCTTCTCTACATCCTTAGCAAAATTGGCTAAAACTACTATTGCTTTTATATCAGCATCTGTAAATTGGTGTTCCATTTCACGCACTGTGTACAGTGGATTTGTATTTACTACTACTAAGCCTGCACGAATTGCCCCAAAAAGCGCAATCGGATATTGCATTACGTTTGGCATTTGGATAGCAATTCGGTCTCCTTTTTTTAGATTGGTTTCGTTTTGTAAGAAAGCTGCAAAATTAGCTGAATAATTGCCAATTTGTTTGAAGGTCATCTCTACCCCCATGTGAATATAGGCTGTCTTGTCTCCATATTTTTCTATACTTTCCTCAATTAATTCTATCAATGAACCATACTGGTCTGGATTAATATCTTTTACTACTCCTTCTGGATAGTGTTTTTTCCAAATTGCTTCCATAAATGATAATTTGTTTTTTTTGTTGTGGGTTATGCTAGTTATGATAATTACTAACAATATTCTTATTTTTTATAGAAAAAGCAAACAAAATGCGTGTTTTTTTGCTAAATTCTTGGTAAAATTTTGTAAGAATTGCGTTATCTTAATTTTTTAAAAAACTGTAATACAATCCATTAAATAACATTGATGAAAATAATAAAAGACTATTTAATTATTCTTATTCTGCCATTTTTATATTCTTGCAAATCAGTCAGAGTTGAGCCAATTCCTAATTTCTCTATTAATTATGGCAAAGAAGATATTGAAAAAACAATTTTTCTTTTAGGAGATGCAGGGAATAGCGATTCACTTACACCTATTTTCATCTCCTTAAAAAAGGAAATTGAGCAAAATCCGTTTTCTACACTTATTTTTTTAGGTGATAATATTTATCCTTATGGGCTAATTCCAGAAGAAAAAATAAAAAATAATCCCAAGTTGATGTTAGAGCGAAAAGAAGCTGAAATTCATATCAACTCACAACTCAAAATTGTAGAAAATCATAAAAAAGAAAACGTGATTTTTGTAGCAGGAAATCACGATTGGGGACACGAAAAAAAACTATCTTTCATAAAAGAAGAACAAAACTACATTACAAAAAAAGGTTATCACTATCTACCTACAAGTGGGTGTAGTACACCAGAAATACTTCATTTATCAGAAAATACACTTCTCATTTGTCTAGACACACAATATCTAATTCAAAAACAGAAAAACTCTAATTGTGAGTTAGAAACCAATCAAGAAATCTATACTCGTTTGGATAGTATTATTGTTGCGAATCAAGAGAAAAAAATCATTGTGGCAGCACACCACCTCTTAGAAAGTGAGAGTTCACATGGAGGAAAATTTCCACTTCGTCCTCACTTGTTTCCATCAGTAGATTTGAAGAAAAAACTATATATTCCGTTACCTTTTTTGGGAACAGCTTATGTTTTGATGCGAAAAGCAGGCTTTTCAGAGCAAGATATTTCAAATTCTCGTTATAGAGATGTAAAGAAAAGTCTATCTGCTATTTTTGAAAAACATTCGAACTTAGTGTATGCCTGTGGACACGAACACACTTTACAGTATCATAAATTTAATCTTGAATCTGAAAATAAAAATGTCTGGCGACAAGTTAATAGTGGAGCAGGCTCAAAAAAAACCTTTATTAATCAGAATTACAAAAAAGACAAAAAAGCTTTTTTTGCTTATGCTGATTATGGTTTTGCTCGTTTGGATTACTTAAAAAATGGAAAAACCGTTGTTTATTATTACAATCAGAATGGACAAGTTTTGTATTCTGATGCGTGGTAAGTAAATAATTTTTAAACCACAGAGTTCACAGAGAAATACCAAAATTCAAGGGAGGGGAGTATCCTAAAAAGATTATACAGTTACTCCCATTACACAAATATCGTCGGTTTGTTCATAGTCTGTACCCACCCAATCCATTAGATTTCTTTTCAAGGCAACTCTTTGGCGACGCATAGATTTTTCATGAGTATCATAGAGAAGTTGTCTAAATTTAGAGGATAAAAACTTTCTACCTTCTTCTCCTCCAAACTGGTCTTGATAGCCATCTGAATAAATATAAAAGGTTTCTATATCTTCTAGCTCAATAATATGATTAGTATATTGAGCATCTATGAATTTCGCTGTTCTACCTCCTATTGGATGTACATCTCCCTTTATCATTGTCATGTTTTCTTCAGCTCCTCCTTTTTTACGTTTCTTATGAACGTATAGTAAAGGATTTTTTGCTCCTGCAAACTCCATCATTCCCACCGAATCATCAACAACAACGATAGCCATATCCATTCCATCACGGTTTCCAGTAGTATCTTGTTTTAAGATTCTTCTAATTTCAGCCTGCATAAAGTCCAAAATTTTACTAGGTGTAGTGATTTGTTTTTGCAGAATGGCTTCGTTTAAGAGTGTTGTTCCCAACAAAGACATAAAAGCCCCTGGTACACCGTGTCCTGTACAGTCTCCTACAATAACTATTTTTCGTGTTCCTACTTGATTGTACCAATAAAAATCTCCAGAAACTACATCTTTTGGCTCAAAGAAAACAAAAGCATCTTCAAAAACTGCGTTTAGTTCTTGTGTTCCTCCCAACATCGCTGACTGAATACGTTGGGCGTAGTTGATACTAGAAAGAAGATTGTGATTCTGTTTTTCTAACTGTTTCGAAGTTCTTTCTAGTTTTTTCTTTGCTACTTCAGAAGGAGTTATGTCTTGCAGTGTTCCCTTCATTGTTATTAGGCTTCCTTCGTTATCAAAGATAGGATAGCCTCTTTCCCTCACATAAAATACTTTTTCATTTGGTGTGTTTATACGATATACAGCATTGAATTCTTGTTTTTCATTGACAGCAACAGTCCACGCCTCGTTGAGTTCTTTTACATCTTCTTGTTCTATCCACTCTTGAAATACTATGGTATCTTTTGGTATTTGCCCAGTTTCTACTTTAAATATATTATCAAAACTCCCTGACCATTCAATTTTCTTAGTTATGATATCCATATCGTAGCTTACCACACGAGCTAAAAGTTGTGATTCGTCTAAACTCTTCTTGTTTTCTGTCAGATACTCTAAAAGTTCCTTAGTAGTTTGCTGTTGTAGAACCTCCTCTGTAATATCTTGTACTGTTCCTATTATTGCAATAGGCTCACCTTGCTCATTGTATTCTATTATGGCATACGTACGGAAATGTTTCCAATGTTCGTCTGAAAGTTCTTTTGGCTTCGCTCTATAAGTAGTAAAAACTTGTCTATCTCCTTTCATCATCGCTTCTGCAATGGCTCTTTGATGCTCTTCTCTTTCTTCAGGATGTATGATAGAATCAAAAATAATTTGGTCGATGAGGGTATCTTCGCTCAATCCATAAATATTTGGAAGGTTTGTAGAGTGTTTTATTTCTCTGGTTTGTAAATCCCAAACATAGCTTCCCATTTTTGCCATTCTTTCAGCATCAGAGAGAAGTTGTTGTTGTAGTTGTAATTCCTTACTAGAGTCTAGTAATTCTTGTGTTTGTTGTTCTATAATCTCTTCTACTTCTTTTCTTTGAGTTATATCCATCAATACTCCATCGATATAAGCTACTTTGTTTATCTCATCTTCTACTATTTGCCCAGTTTCCTCTACCCATATTACAGAACCATTTTTATGAACTAGTCTATATTCTACTTTATATGGCTGTTTGTCTTTTATAGCTTGCTCTATTTCAGCATCGATAAAGTTATCTTCTTGATGTATGATGCTAGAAAAAGAGCGTACTTTATTGTCTATAAAATCAGAAGCTGGATAGCCTGTAATGCGTTCTACTCCGTTCGAAATAAATTTCATTGTCCAGTCTTCATCTATCAAGGCACGATACATTATTCCTTGTAAATTATTACTAAGCGACTCTAACTGTTTTCTTGCACTTTCTATTTCTTCCTTCTGACGTGTATCTTGTGTAACATCTTGTACTACTCCCACTACACGCTCTGGCTTCCCAATAACATCTCTAATAAGGTTGGCTTCAAGTCTGAGTACTTTTTGTATCTTTTCTTTTGAATTGTCAAAATACCCTACTATAGAAAAATGATCTATTTTACCTGCTATAATTTGTTTTATATTATTACGAAATTCTTTTCTAAACTCCTTGTTATAATATTTATCATGTGTTCTTACATCCTTCATCTCTTCCTCATCCAAACCATATATTTTTGATAAATTCTTGGAGTAAGAGAAGGTATTGTTAGCAATTATAAAATCTATACTTCCAATCTGGGCAAGTTCTTCGGCACGTACCAAAAGTTTTTGTCTTTCTTCTACCTCTCTTTGAGCTACAAAAAGATTATCATTGATGAGTTGTAGTTGTTCAGAGTTTTGGCGTAGTTCTTCCTCTGAGGATTGTAATTCTTGGTTTCGTGCATTTACCTCTTGTAATAAGTTCTCTACTTGATTTTCTTTATTGACTCTTTCCGTAATGTCTTGTAAACTATTAACAATATAGGCTACTTCTCCTTTTTTATTCAAAATACAGTGTGTTGCTCCTTGAAACCAATGCCAACCTTTCAACCCTTCTGTTTTCAAACGCAAACGATAGAAATTATCTTTTTTATGCTTAATAGCTTCTTGCTGATACTCAATTACCTTATCATAATCGTCTTTATGGATATAACTTTCTAATAAATTAGGTGTAATTTTCTTATCTTCATCTATATTCAAGACAAAATTTAAGTGTTCAGTATGAATAATTTTGTTTTCCTTTGGATAAAGCTCATAAGCTGCCAATTTCGCCATTTTTTTGGCTTCTGTAACACGCTGAACATAACCCGCTAAATCTTTTTGTGTTTTTTCTAAATATTTATTAGAAGATTCTAGGCTTGCTGCATTCTGACGCAACTCTTCTTCTGACGCTTGTAATTCTTGATTTCTTTCTGCAATTTCTTTGGCAGCCACCTCAACATCTATGAATGCTGATTCTACTCTACTTATTGTTGGCTTCACAGCAAATGCTAAAGCAATGACAAGTAGTATTAACACCATAATAACAGAAAGCTGAACACTTTCTATTGTGGTAACTTTTTCACTTGCTTCATCTGTATAAGTAGAAACAATTTCTTGCATAATAGGAAGAAATCTACTTTCGTAGCGTCTTATTCTATCAACAGCATCTCTTAGACTTGCCTCTTTACCTTCGTTGCCTTCTCTGAGATTATTAGCCTCCAAAAGTTGTTCTACTCCAGACAAAATTCCGTGGTATTCTGGAGCAATAGAATCATACAATAATTTTACTTTTTCAGAATTGGTATGCCCATTACTAAAATCCATTGTACTTTCTTCTCCTGTTAGATTCTGGTACGCCTCTTTAAATTCTCTTACGTTTTCATCTAATGCATTAAGGTAGGGCATTTGTTCTTCTCCTTTTGTAATGGATAAGTACAAAGCACTTTTTGCAATTTTTTGACTTAGCATTCGCTGCCTACCTGCCGTATTGATAACACTAGCATCGTGTTGGCGACTAGATAAAAATTGTTGCAAAAACACATAACTACTCAAGAGAAGTACAATCCATATAGCAGGCACTACAAAACTTCCAATACGCATACGACGCACTATGACTTTACTATCTTGAGAATATTGCTCGTAATCTGCTTGCTTCTGCTTGTATGTCTTGATAAGCCTATCTAAATAATACCCCATCACAGCAAAGACAGCACTCAATACTATAGGAGCAACATCAATAACAAAGTGAATTGGGTTTACTTTGTGAAGTTCGACAACCATAGCCCAATTAAAAGCTAGTTGTTTGAAGAACACACCATCTAAAACCCAAGCAAAAAGAGGAAAAAATAAGCCAAACAACATACCACCAAAAGCATATTTTATGGTATTATTCATATAGATATTAGAATAAGATGTTTAGAGAATTCTATTTGGAAAGCTCTAAGGGGGAACTTTATTTAATAATTGTATTTGTATAGATAGGGATGTACAAATACATAGCCAATATAAACAATAATATTGAAACTTAAAATAGTATTTTAAACAGGCTTTATCTTAGTTTCTTCACGCTAAACTCCTTTAATTCAATACTTCTGAATTTTCAAATTGTATTTTTTTGCGAAAATGCTTGTAGTCAGAATAGGTAAAGTATTTTTTCTGATTCAAAAAAAATTCTTTTTGTTCTTCAAACTCATCTTTATTTTCTATTGGAACTTCTATTTTGTAATCTATTATTTTTTGTAGTTCTTCCTTAGTAAAAAACAGTTTTTTAAATAATAGTCGTACCTCTTTAAAACTTTTTTCAATATCTGAAATCCATATTAGAAGTTGGATAGCAAAAAACAGGAAAAAAGTATTTAGCAGATGAGGTAGAATATAGACATACAAGTTGCTCGTTTTTTTTGTAACATTACCAAGTAACTCATAATCTAGGCTTTCCTTTACATTATCTACCCACCAGTTAGGATAAAAATAAATCTGAATATGTTGTGTAATCAGATAACAGGCAATTATCATCCAAAAGAGCGTTCCATGATTATTTTTTTCTATCTCAAAGAGCATAAAACGTTTTTTTAAATATACAACTACAAGCATACTACTTATCAGACTCAAGACAAGAGATATAAAATAAGGATAACCATAATCTATTGCTTTTTTACCTAAAAAAAAACTAACATACTCATTCTTAGACCGAATAAGTTCGGCAATTCCACCAGCAAAAAGCGCACAACTGATAGGAATAGCAAATAGCAAAACAAAAAACCAAAAATAATAGGTAAAGTTGATAACTTTCTTTTTCATATTTAGTGAGGTTAATAGCTGTTTTAGTGTGTATTTAGAACCTAAAATTAGGCAAAGGATATGAAAAAAAACAACTTCATTCTAATTTATTGTCATCAGCAAACGTGTATTGGTTCTGAAAATTTATAAATTTACAAGCTACTCTAGTTACTTACTTTTAAGAAAGATAAAATGAACAAAAAATTCAAATACGTCAGCGAATCACAAGTTACGATTACAGAACTGATGCTACCTTCACATTCTAATTTTAGTGGCAAAATTCACGGAGGACATATACTCAACCTTATGGATCAGATTGCTTTTGCTTGTGCTTCCAAACATTCTGGCAACTACTGTGTAACAGCTTCTGTCAATAAAGTAGATTTCCTAAATCCGATAGAAGTAGGAGACTTGGTTACGCTAGAAGCCTCCGTCAATTTTACGGGCAGAACTTCTATGGTAATTGGATTGAAAGTAAGTTCTGAAAATATCCGAACAGGTATTATCAAACATTGTAATTCCTCATATTTTACGATGGTGGCAAAAGACGAAAACGGAAAAAGTACGCCAGTCCCAGGGATTATCCTCACGACAAAGGAGGAAATTAGACGTTTTGCTAGAAGTATCACAAGACAACAAGAAGGCAGAAACCGAACCTCTAGGTTTAATGAAAAGATTTTTAAAGTGGAAGACTACTTACACCTTCTTGAAGATAGTAATTCTAAAATGGAGTTGGAAGATGAATAAAAGCATAACCAACGAAGAGATTATAAAGGATATTGTTATACAAGTTTTGGTTAAGAATAAATCAGCAAAAACTATTTATGACACTTTAAATAAATTTCTACCAAATTATGATGTACTAGATATTTCTGTTTATTCAAAATTTGATAATGAAGATTATGTTTTTAAATCTGAATTGGAAGTCATAGATTATTTTATTTCTAAACAAAACATAGCACAACGATTTTACTGGACGAAAAACGAAAATAACCTTGATAATGTGATGGTTGGTGTAAACTTAACAGAAGATAATATGATGGTTATTAGCTTAACAATAGATGGCACACTAAAAAAAGAAGCAAAATATTATTCAGAGTTACAACAGTTCCTAAACTCTGAAATAGGAGTTATTTCATATTTCAATCCAGCAGAATATAAAGATGGAAAAGACTTTATAGAAAAGTATAGTAAATAAATATTTACTTCTTCTTCTTAGGAATCCAAGCCCAAACCATTTCACAGATAACAGGCTCTTGACCTATTTCATCAGTTACTTTGACAGGTACAGTTACTTCCCCTTTGTCTAATGTATTGATTTGATGGACTTGCTCGGCTGTCAGGGTGGCTTCTGCTTGCATTTTTCCTTGTGAACGCTTGACAAATTTTGATTGTATAGATTTCATTAAAGGTAATTTATCATCTGGAATATTCATTCCCACAACCATTCCTGTGGCTGTTTCGGCAAGTAAAACCATTGCAGCAGCGTGAATTTGCCCAATATGATTTCTTACTTTAGGCTTATTTCTTAAAGAAATTACCACTTTTTCTTTTGTCATTACATCAAAGCTACAACTAGCCGTTCCTACAAATTTCACTACTCTACCAATGGCAAAAGATAAAACCCAAGTAGGATATTTTTGTAATTTGTGAACAGTCTTTTCTAATTTGTTCATATATTCTGAAATAAAATAAATTGTTGAACTCTAAAATATTTCTTACCTCATACTTTAGCTCAACTCTAAATTTAATCTTATCTATTTTCTTAAACAAATAATCTGTATTTTTGTGCGAGCTTAAAAATCATTTAATATCAAAATGGCAATTACAGAAAAACCGTTCCGAGTTATTTATGAAGACAATCATTTGCTTATCGTCAATAAAGCAGCAGGTTTGCTTTCTCAAGGCGACAATACAGGTGATGATTCGTTGGTGGACTTGGCAAAAGAATATATCAGAAAAAAATACGACAAACCAGGAAATGTTTTCTGTGGTTTGGTGCATCGCCTAGACCGTCCTGTAAGTGGAGTAGTAGTGTTGGGAAAAACGTCTAAGGGATTGGAACGTATGTCCAAACTTTTTAGAAACCGAGAAATCAATAAAGTGTATTGGGCTGTGGTGAAGCGCAGACCACCCAATAAAGAAGACAAATTGGTTCATTATCTTGAAAAAGACTCTAAAACAAATACTGTAAAAGTGTATGATGAACCCACTGGAAAAGCGCAGCGTGCTGAACTCAAATACAGATACATTGGAAAATTAAATCTCTTTCATCTGTTAGAAGTTACCCCTCTGACAGGCAGACCTCATCAGATTCGTGTGCAGTTAGCAGCTATGGGTTGTCCTATTCGTGGTGATGTGAAATATGGTTATAAAAAAGCCAATGAAGATGGAAATATCAACCTTCATGCACGTAGAATAAATTTTATTCATCCAGTAAAAAAAGAACCTCTAATTTGTTTGGCTGGTGTTCCTCAAAATCCTTTTTGGGAAGAATTTTTGACCATAGATGATTTTAAAGTCAAAGAAAAACAGCTAGAATATTTATATTCTATGTAAATTCAAACTTTGAAATACGACAATAACTTAATTTATGGAAGATAATACACAACATATTCCACGTATCGCCATTTTCCCTGGTTCTTTTGACCCATTCACAAAAGGACATGAAGATGTTGTGAGACGTGGACTTCATCTTTTTGACAAAATCATTATTTCTATTGGATTTAATAGCCAAAAGAAGCGTTTTTTTGAACTAGAAACAATGGAAAAGATGATACAAGAGACCTTTAAGGATGAAGATAGAATAGAAGTTCAGACCTATTCCGAACTTACAGCACTTTTTGCCAAACGAAATGGAGCAAGGTTTATTCTTCGTGGAATCAGAAATACAACAGATTTTGAATACGAAACTCCCATTTCACAAGCCAATAAGCATGTAGATTCAGATATCGAAACCGTTTTCTTGATTACTTCGCCTCAATATACGTTTATTAGTTCTTCTATCGTAAGAGAATTGTATCGTTATGGACAAGATGTTAGTAAATTTGTTCCTTATCAACTTCCAGTAATCAGTAACCAGTAACCAGTTTTTTAAACTTTGCTGTTTTCTATAATTTATCATTAAACACTAATCATTAGCTAATGCGTTTTAGTTTATTTTTAAATACAATAGCTAGTTTGCTATTTATTTTTCTTACAAATTATTCTTCTGCACAAGTAGATTATCAGAGCTATTATCAGAAAGGCAAAACACAGCTTGCTAATAAAGATTACTCAGCAGCTCGCCAAAGCCTAATTATGGTAATGCAAGAAGACCCAAAAAATGGATTTTTCTTCCCTGCCAGTTATCTCTATTCGATGGCAAGCTATAAAGGTGGTGACCTCAAAACAGCTTATACAAAAATTAGTGAGCTGATAGAAAAAGCAAAAGGTGCTACTCTTCCAGCTGACCAATTTCAAGAAATGCTCTATTTGGGTGGTGTAATTGCCTTCGAATCAGACCAATCTTTACAAGCTATGACTTGGTTAGAAAATATTAAAGGTTCTAAAATACGTGCTTCTATACAAAATTTAAAAGCAACCTTTTTACCTAAAAAATCGCTTGCAGAGTTAAAACTGTTGTACCAACAATTTTCAAAAGACCGTATTTTATCAGAGGCTTTAGCTGATAAAATGGCAATGCAACAAGAAATTTCAGAAGAAGAGCAAAAGTTGCTAAAAAATATTGAATTTGCTTATGGGTATACGTCTCCTTATGCAAAAAAGACAAACAATATAAGCACGGAAAAAGCTATAAAAAAAGACAAATACAATGTAGCTGTGATGTTGCCTTTTAAGTTGAAAAATGAGAGTTCGGCTCGTGAAGTACAGTCTTTCTTAGATTTGTATGAAGGAATGAAAATAGCACAACAAGATTTAGAAAGTGAAGGCATAAAAATAAATCTACTTCCTTTTGATACAGAAAACGATGCTGTTAATGTTAGAAGTTTGATAGAACTTCCAGCTATGAAAAATATAGATATGTTTTTTGGTCCTTTATATCCAACTACATTTCCAATAGTTTCAGAATTTGCACAAGAGAATAACATAAATATGGTAAATCCTCTTTCTTATACGCCAGATTTGATTGAAGGGAAAAAGAATACTTACCTTTTCGAACCAAGTTATACAACACAGGCGAAAGCTGTTGCAGATTATTCCTTTGATTCTCTCAATGCAGACAAAGCATATATTATCTATGGCACATCTCGTAAAGACGAAATTATGGCAAATGCCTATAAAAAAATAGTAGAAGAAAGAGGAGGTAAAGTAATGGCTTTCGAACAGATAGAAGCAGGTAAATCTACATTTAATAAAATTAGAAATGTCTTGAGCCCAATAGCTTCTAAACCACAAAGACCAAAAGAAGGTCAAACTTTTAAAAAACCAGAAGGTGACACCACATCTCATATTTTTGTAGCAAGTTCAGAGTTGGCAGTAGCTGGTTCTGTTATTAGTGTTTTGAAAACTTCTATGGTAGATATTCCTCTTTTTATAGATAAAGATTGGCTAAAGTTCGAACAAATTGATATGAATGATTTTATGGACAGGTCTGTGTTCTTTATTTATACAGATTATATCAGTCCGTTGAAAAATGATGATTTTATCAAAAAATATATAGAAAAGACAAATCTTTTACCTTCTGAATATGCCTATATAGGTTATGAGTCACTTTACTTTTTTGGAAAGACAATGCACAAATACGGTGTAAATTTCCAAAATCAGTTACAAAAAGAGCGTTTTAGAGATGGAAAAGTAATGATAGGTCAAAATTATTTTGGTTCGAATGATAATCAACTTGTTCCTTTATTACGTTTTCTCAATAACCGTTTAGAAATAGTAAATCATTTTTATAAAGACTAATTTTTTTAATGAATAATTAACAATGGAAAATTGATAATTCAGAATTATCGTTTTTTTTAATTAAAATCATTCATATTTTCAGTTAATTAAGATAAATTTATCTTTTGAACAATACGCTGATAATTTGAATGTGAGTAATTAATTATCAATTATCCATTAACACTTGTCAATTCTTTTCTATGCAATTTTTTGATTCTCCGTTCAATGATGATAATTCTATACAGGCAGGTTATTTTCTATTAGCAGAGCCTCTATTAGAAGACCCAAATTTTGACCGAACTGTTATTTTAGTGTGTCAGCATAGTAAAGAAGGAGCTTTTGGTCTGATAGTAAATCGCCCAACAGAAATTAGTGTGAGTGAGGCTACAGACCTATTGGAAATCGAAAACAAA
The DNA here is from genome assembly GCF_020630935.1 of Bernardetia sp. Lineage (NCBI taxonomy): Bacteria > Pseudomonadati > Bacteroidota > Cytophagia > Cytophagales > Bernardetiaceae > Bernardetia > Bernardetia sp. The sequence goes on along the minus strand of NZ_JAHDIG010000032.1, from coordinate 29,668 downwards.
CTCTTTGTGGGTGGTCCTGTAGAGCAAACTACAATGCACTTTTTACATACCATTTCTGAGCTTGACGATTCTCTTATCATTTCAAAAGATATTTTTTGGGGAGGAGATTTTGACAGTCTTCAAAATTTAGCTTTAAAGGGAAAGATTACTGACCAAAACGCTCGTTTTTTTGTAGGGTATAGTGGTTGGTCAGAACTCCAACTAGAAGCAGAACTAGAAAATAATACATGGATTATTTCAAAAGTAAATCCTAAAATCATGTTTGAACACAAACCTCAAGAACTTTGGAATGCGATATTGAAAGAAATGGGAGGGAAATATAAAATCTATTCCAACTATCCTACCGACCCACGTCTAAACTAAAATTAAATTATCAATGATTACAAACTGTAATGCATTCATAATTATCTTCACTGATTACTTTGTAATTCGTAATTGTCCAATTCGTAATTGATTTTTTATGATTCGTTCTCTTCTTTCTCGTCCGTTCGCTGCTTATATTGTTAGTCAGCAAAAAAAATGGATTCAAAATTCAGAAAAAATACAACATCAATGGTTACAAAAATTGGTAGCAGAAGCCAAGCATACAGCTTTTGGAAAAGACCATAACTTTGGAGACATCAAAAATTATGAAGACTTCAAAAAAAATGTTTCCATCAATGACTATGAAGGTTTGAAACCCTACATAGAACGTATTTTAAAGGGAGAACAAGATATTTTGTGGAAAGGAAAGCCTCTTTATTTTGCCAAAACCTCTGGAACAACTTCTGGGACAAAGTATATTCCCATTACAAAGGATTCTATCCCAAATCATATAGGTTCGGCTAGAGATGCGCTTTTGTGTTATATTAATGAGACAGGAAAGAGCCAATTTTTAGATAAAAGTCTGATTTTTCTTTCGGGTAGCCCAGTTTTAGAAGAAAAAGCAGGTGTTCCACTTGGTAGACTTTCAGGAATCGTAAATCATCATGTGCCTTCTTATTTGAGAACCAATCAAAAACCTTCTTATCAGACCAACTGCATTGAAGATTGGGAGCAAAAACTAGATAAAATCATAGACGAAACTATCCATTCAGATATGTCGCTCATTTCTGGGATTCCACCTTGGGTACAGATGTATTTTGATAAACTCCAAGAACGAACAGGAGGAAAGCATATCAAAGATATTTTCCCCAACTTTTCTTTATTCGTTTATGGAGGAGTAAATTTTGAGCCGTATAGAAACAAAATCTATGAGTCTATTGGAGAAAAGATAGATTCTATCGAAACATTTCCTGCATCGGAAGGCTTTTTTGCTTATCAAAACTCTCAACACGACAACTCTCTTCTTTTACTTTTAAATAGTGGAATTTTCTTTGAGTTTGTTCCAGCAGAGAATTATTACGACGAAAATCCTCCACGCCTAAGCATTTCGGAAGTAGAACTAGGAAAAAACTATGCTCTTATTCTGAATAGCAATGCAGGACTTTGGGGATATAGTATTGGAGATACAATTCAGTTTGTGAGTAAAAATCCATACAAAATTATTTTCTCTGGCAGAATCAAACACTTTATTTCAGCCTTCGGAGAACATGTTATTGGAAGCGAGGTAGAACAAGCCTTACGCTATGCTTTAGATAAGCATCCAGAAACTAGAACAACAGAATTTACGGTTGCGCCACAGGTTACACCAAAAGAAGGATTGCCTTATCACGAATGGTTTATTGCCTTTGAAAATCAGCCCAACGATATAGAACAGTTTGCCACAGATTTAGATAATAGATTACAAGAACTCAATTCGTATTACGATGATTTGATACGTGGCTCTATTTTGAGAAGGTTGGTTGTTCGTTCTCTTCCTGCTGACGGTTTCCAAACCTATATGAAATCTATTGGAAAACTAGGAGGACAAAATAAAGTACCTCGTCTTTCGAACGATAGAAAAATTGCTAATGAGTTGGAAAAGATTGTTTGACACTAAAATACAATCTACTTTTTGTATCTTTGCTTTTATTAAAATTTAATGAAAAATCATTTCAATATTTTTCAAAGGACATAAATAGCCAGTTGATGACATATCAAACCTGTTATTCATTGTTCGAAGGTGTTTAAGAATATATTTTATACAATTATCGGTACTGACCTTAATTTATTTAGGTCAGCCTCGTTAGAGCAGACCATAAATATTATTTCTCTATTCTTAAACAACTTTTTCATTATTATCATTTATTTCAAAATCATTTTTTATATATGAAGTTAGCAGTCATTGGTACAGGGTATGTAGGTTTGGTATCGGGAACTTGTTTTGCCGAAACAGGTAATCAAGTGATGTGTGTCGATATTGATGAGAATAAAATCAATCGCCTCAAATCTGGAAAACTAACGATTTACGAACCAGGTTTACAGGTTTTGTTTGAGAGAAATATCAAACAAGAACGTCTTTTATTTACTACTGATTTAGAAGAAGCTGTAAAAGATGCTCAAATTATATTCTTGGCTCTTCCTACACCTCCAGGAGAAGATGGCTCGGCTGACCTTTCGTATGTATTGGGTGTGGCAGAGCAATTAGGAAAAATAATTACAGATTATAAAGTCATTGTTGATAAAAGCACTGTTCCTGTCGGAACGGCTGAAAAAGTACACGCTGCAATTGCTAAAAATGCAAAAACAGAATTTGATGTAGTTTCTAATCCAGAATTTTTAAGAGAGGGAGTAGCTGTCGATGATTTCTTGAAGCCAGATAGAGTTGTTGTGGGAACATCTTCTGAAAAGGCAAAGAAACTCATGGAGAAACTGTATAGTCCTTATGTACGACAAGGAAATCCAGTAATTTTTATGGATGAGCGTTCGGCTGAAATGACAAAATATGCTGCCAACTCTTACCTCGCAACTCGTATTAGTTTTATGAATGAAATTGCTAATATTTGTGAGCTTGTTGGTGCAAATGTAGACTTTGTTCGTAAAGGAATGGGGTCAGACAACCGTATTGGTCAGCGTTTCTTGTTTGCTGGTGTGGGTTATGGAGGAAGCTGTTTTCCAAAAGACGTACAGGCTTTAGAAAGAACTGCCAACGAAAGCAATTATAACTTCAAGATTTTGGATTCAGTAATGAAAGTAAACGAACGCCAAAAAGTAGTTATGATAGACAAAATAAAATCTTTTTATGGCGAAGATTTGACAGGAAAACACTTTGCAATGTGGGGACTTGCGTTTAAACCAAATACAGACGACATCAGAGAAGCTCCAGCCCTATATATAATTGATGAGCTTTTAGAAGCTGGCGCAACTATTTCTACCTTTGACCCTGAAGCAATGGAAAATGTGCTTGAAATCTATGAAGGAGATGATAGAGTTTCCTTTGAAGAAAACCAGTACAATACTCTCAAAAATGCAGATGCCTTAATCATTGTTACAGAATGGAATGTTTTCCGTACACCAAACTTCGAAAAAACATTTTCTATTATGAAAGAACGTGTTATTTTTGATGGTAGAAATGTATTTGATTTAGAACAAATGGCAGATTTGAAGACATATTACAACAGCATCGGAAGACAAGTTGTAGATACAAGAGAGAAAAAACAAATTCCTCAAGAGGCATAATAAATGAATAATAAACAATTAGCTTCGCTGAGCTAAAGGTTAAAAATTGAGAATTATATTTTTATAAATTGTTCTTGAAGGAATAACTCAAAATTTCATAAAACACTCTGTTTTCATATAAAAATAGAGTGTTTTTTTATACCAAAATTTAGACATTAAAGAGAGAAATAAATAAAATACAATAGGTGTACGATAAATTTTACTTCTCGTAAAACATTCAATATTTCGTTGCTCTGCAACTCTACTTTTTTCTGCAATTTGTTTTATTCTACCAACAGAACGTTGCTCTGCAACTTGTGTTGTATAAGGGCAGAAATGCCAGCTACTTTAAGCTAAAAGCTAATAAAAATGTGTTTTTTGTAAAAAAAACATAGAAAAAGTTGCAGCGCAACACCCTATTTGTAGAATGGATTGTCATAATTTATTTGGAAGTTGCAGCGCAACGAAATGTAAAAGATATTTTTTTGCTATAAAACAAGAAGAGATTTTTTATCGTACACCCAATACAATCACAGCATACTGAAGAAAACGGTATTTTAGATAACTGAAACCACTCTGCATAAAAAAACGCTACAAAGTGGTTTTGTAGCGTTTCGTTTTACCTGTTTACAATATTTTTTATCTTGACTTAGTGTAAGAACAACTGCATTGCCATAAATACAGCAGCACCAGCAATATAGCCGATGAGGGCAAGCCAAGCAATTTTTTTAAGATACCACATAAAATTGATGTGTTCCATTCCCATAGCAGCTACACCAGCAGCAGAACCAATAATAAGCGTACTTCCTCCAGTTCCTGCACAGTAAGCTATAAACTCCCAAAATACTCCATCCACAGCATAAGGAGAACCAGCTACTGTTGAAATATCGTACATTCCCATACCTGCTGCAACTAACGGTACATTATCTACGATGGCTGAAAGTAATCCTAAAATAAGACCTATAATATATACTCCACCATCTCCAGAGAAAGTTGTATCTAAAAATGCAGCTAGTTTATTAAGCGTTCCCATAGATTGTAAACAACCTACTGCTAATAAGATTCCGAAGAAAAATAAAACACTAGGAACATCTACACGCTCCAAAATAGCAACTACCGAAAGTTTGCCGTGTGCACCTTCTTCTGCTTTCTTACGGTTATGAAGAATTTCAGTAGTAAGCCAAATAATACCTAAACTAAATGACATTCCCATAAAAGGAGGCAAATGTGTAATGGTTTTGAAAATAGGAACAAATAAAAGCCCTGCTAAACCAATTCCAAAGACTAAGTTTCTGTCTGTTTCTCTTACTTTAACTGGAGCATGTCCACCGTGCCCATGAGTAGTATCTAAGTCTGCTGAGTTTTCATCGACTTTCAAATCGCCTTTGAGCATAAAAGTGATAATTGTAAGAGGTGCAAACAAACATATAATACTAGGAAGCATTAGTTTGGAGATAATATTTGTAGTCGTTACTTGTCCACCAATCCAAAGCATGGTTGTTGTAACGTCTCCGATAGGCGACCAAGCACCTCCAGCATTGGCAGCAATAACTACCATACTGACATAAATAAGACGATCGTTTTTATCTTTTACGAGCTTACGAAGCATAGAAACCATTACAATCGTAGTAGCAAGGTTATCTAAAGCTGCTGATAAAAAGAAGGTTACCCAACAAATAATCCAAATAAGTTTTCTTTTGTCTTTTGTTGTGATTCGCTTTGTAATGACTTCAAAACCTTGATGGGCATCGATTACTTCCACAATCGTCATGGCACAAAGCAGGAAGAAGAGAATTTGTGAGGTTTCGGCAAGGTGTGTGAGTAGTCCTTGGTCGTGTCCGTGAACGATTTTGTGAATCATACTCTCATCGTGGGGGAGTATTCCTTCTGAAACAATATATACTGTCCAGCAAAGAACAGCTATCAGAAGCGCAGGTGCAGCTTTATCAACTTTAATATTATGTTCAAGGGCAATAGCAAGATAACCCAAGACAAAAATTATAATAACGACAATCTCGTAAGACATAGATTTTTAAAAATGATTAGAAAATAGCCAAAATAAGGATACAGAATAGAAAAGGTAAAAAATATTGCCTTTTCTTGTTTTTATGTATTTTTATACTCTTATTTAAAATAATTATATTAAAAACATTAATTATTTCTTGTAATGCTCAAAAAAGCATACTTTATAAGTAAAAAAAATAAAAAAAGCACACATAGTATAGATAGATTTGGAAAAATCTACTGCAAAGTTAAGTTTCTAAAGTTAGGAAACAAGAAAAATTAAAAAAGAAAAGCTAAAGTTAATTAGAATTTAAAGTAGATTTTTATTTTTTAAGATATAAAAATTGGTGCTTCGTTATGCTTCCCATTTATCTCCACACTGTTACCACTACTTTTCTATCAGATTGTTCTCCTTTTCCTCTGGCAGCAGAATCATCACGAGCAAAAAATTCTCCGTGAGACTTTCGCAATATTTTTTCGTACTTGATTCCAAACATCTGTAAGGCATAACTTACGCCACTAATTCTATCTTTAGAAAGCTCTAAATTTAGCTTTTCAGAACCTTTAGCATCTGTGTAACCTTCTACTAAAGCTGCTTTCCAACGCCTTGCGCCAATAAAATCTCTCAAGCGAGCTTCTTCTGTATCGCTTAAAACACTTTCATTGGCATCAAAATACAGTGTAATTTGAGATTTTTTATTAGGATTGTGATGTTGCAGATTGATTCCAGATTTTCCTTTCGGAACTCCATAAAATACTCTAAAAGTGCGTAATTCTCCTTTTTTCAAAGGCTGTGAGTTCCATCTCAAAATAATTGCACTATCATCAGTATATTTTCCTACGTCTTGTTGTTCTAACTGTAAAACACTGGTCAGATATGCCCACTGACCAATATAAGCTAAATCTGGGCTGATAGCTTTTTGGTGTTTTGTTATGAGTTGTGCTTGTAAGTCTCCATTATAAAATGAAAAATGAAAAGGAATATTCTCACTCTCAAATTTTTTATCCATCTTAATATTAGAACCATTTGCTGACATTTTACAAACATCATCAGCATCTATCATAGGGTCTAATAGCAGTGTAAACTCTATATCTCTAGGTGCATCCGACTGATTTTCTATTTCATATTCTATTTTGTAGAAATTTCCCTTCGATGTATTTTCCAAATCTTCCAAATTTTCTCCCACAGGCTCTAAGGTTTGTGTGATGAGTAAATTGTCATACGTATAAATAACCTTAGAAGTAAAAATAGTATTTGAATATTCATCAATTTCTGAAACCAAAACTCCTTTTAATGCTTTTGTTTGTGATAGTTCTGGATTATTGGAAGCGTATTTCCCACTTGATTGTAAGACAAAATGTGAGGTAGAAAAAGAATAAGGATAGCCAAATAAAATACTTTTATTTCCATAGCCTATGGTAAAGCGTCCGTCGATAAGTTCATCTGAAGGACTATTCAGAACAAAATTCACACTATTGGGAAGATAACTTAGAGGAAAAATAGCATTTCTGTTTCCACTTTCTGAAAAATAAGAACAGTTGTTATTGGTAGTGCTGTTTGAAAATATAAATGAAGAAAAGGTAAGTAAAAAACAAACATAAGTGAGTAGGAACACTTTTTTTCTCAATAGCTGGTGCAGTCGTAATTCTTTATTCATATAAAATGGACTTATTTTGGGTAGGATATTCTTTCAAATCACATAAAATAACTTATAAAGTTGCTCTACTGATTTCTTTTAATGGTAAGCAAAAAACGTTCTTTTTTATTTTTTTAGGAATTTGATGACTTTAGAAATTTCATTAGCAGTATTTTCACCTTCAAAACTTTTGCTAAAAAAGAAAATAGTATTTTGCTTTGTAGGAAAAGGCTTTATAGAAATTCTGTTATAGTATTTTCTAACTTTTACAAAAATGTTTAAAAAAAGTGTCTTTACAAAAAACAAGTTTAGTTTTATAGAATGATATTACTATCCACACTGCTTTTTCTAGGAATTATTTCTACTCATTATTACTGTAATATAAATGAGATTTTATCAAAAACATATTTTTTCGCTTTAGGCTTCAAACTTTTTTGTGGGTTTTTGTTGTACCAACTTCATTTGAGTTTTGCTATTCTTCCAGACCTTATTTTTTACAAACAAGATATTGTCCGACTAAGCAATTATTTTTGGAGTGATACTATAGGTTATCTCAACTTCCTACTAACAGGAAAGCTCAATCCTGCTTGGAAGTATGTTTTTGCTACTGAAGGCGAAAGAGCATTTTTCTTTGTACGTTATTTGAGTCTTCTGAATCTTTTAGCAGCACAAAATATGTATTTGACTAGCCTTTACAGTTCTTTTATAGCCTTTATTGGGCTTTGGGCATGTGCAAACCGTTTGGCAAATTGGTTTATTCAAGAGAGTAACTCAAAAAATAAAGCAAGACAAATCAAACTTGCTCTCTACATTGGATTTTTCTTTAGTCCTTCCGTTGCTTTTTGGTCATCTTCTCTGATGAAAGAGAGTTTTATGTGGTTCATTATGGGATTACTAATAGCTTTCTTTTTAGATATCTTGGAATACTTCAAAGAGTATGAAGATACAAAAAGCAAAAAATCATCCTTTACAGGAATTGTTATAAAATCAATTTCATTTCTAATTTTATGTGTTTGTCTTTTTTTGCTCAAATACTATTATTTTGCTCTACTTGTTCCTCTTCTTATCGCCTTTGGAGTCAGTTTTTTTACTGTTTATTTTTTCAAAAAAAGTATTCGCTTTCAGTTACTTGTATTTTTAGGCAGCTTTGTTTGTATTGTTGGTTTAGCTTCCAATCTTCATCCTAATTTATGGCTTTCACGCATTTCAGAAGCTATTTTTATCAATCAACAAAATATCCTATCCAAATCTGACTTTGATAGTCAAATATATTTTGTATATGATTACGATTTTGAGCCTCTTCATCAAAATTATTTTCAAGACCAGTATGGACACCGAGCTTACAAAAATTACCCTAGTCTTTTTCAACTCTTTGAACAAAGTCCAAAAGCACTCTTGGCAGGACTATTTTTTCCTTTAGCAATAGACTTTTCTTCCTTTGGCACATCTGATTTCAACTATTACAAATTGGCTTCTGCCATTGAAAACTGGGTTATCTTATTTTTACTCATACAAACTATTTCTATCAAGAAGTTAGCCTATCAGATTCGGTTTTTATTTTCTCCAAAATCAAAACCTAATACTTTAATTGTTTTGTGGTGTTTAGGAATTATTTTTTGCCTTGGAATGGCAACACTTTTAGCTCTTTCTGCGCCCAATGTTGGAGCTATTATTAGGTACAAGGTTGGTTTCTTACCCTTTTTTATTTTTGGGATTATTATGCGTTTAGATGAATTTTTTATTAATTTGCTTCAAAAATAATGATGTATTGTACATCTAAATTACCTAACATTCACCATTCATAACTAATAAATGTCCACTCCTTCTGAAACAAACACACCTACTCCTACACTTTTTCAATCGCTTATTCCTATTTTATCTCTTGTCGTTTTATTGGTTTTAAACGTTCTGATTTTTGGAGACAATGCTACTGGAGGTGCAAACCAAGTGGCTTTACTTTTGGCTGGTGCAGTAGCAGGACTGATTGCTTGGTATCTTAAAATGACTTGGAATCAAGTCATGGATGGCGTTTTAGATAGCATTAATTCGGCTATGTCAGCCGTTCTGATTTTGCTAATGATTGGAGCATTGGCAGGAACATGGATGCTTAGTGGAATTGTTCCAGCTCTTATTTATTATGGCTTGCAAGTTCTGACACCTACATTTTTTTTAGTTGCCTCTTGTATTGTTTGTGCTTTAGTTTCTTTGGGAACAGGAAGTTCTTGGTCGACGATAGCCACTGTAGGAATTGCCCTTTTAGGCATCGGTGCTGCACTTGGTTTTAGCGAAGGTTTGGTTGCTGGAGCAATTATTTCAGGAGCTTATTTTGGAGATAAAATGTCTCCTCTCTCTGATACTACTAACCTTGCACCTGCTATGGCTGGAACAGACCTCTTTACGCATATTCGCTATATGCTTTATACAACTGTTCCATCTTTTACAATTACGCTCATTTTATTTCTAATTATTGGATTAACAAGCGATAATACGGCTTCTTCTGATAACATCAATGAAATTTTAGCTGCGATTGAAGGGAAGTTCAATGTAAGTCCACTTCTTTTTTTAGTGCCTGTTATTGTAATTGCTTTGATTGTTCGTAAAGTTCCTGCTTTGCCTTCACTTTTGATTGGAAGTCTTTTAGGAGGCATATTTGCCCTTATTTTTCAACCCGAAGTTGTAGAGCAAGTAGCCAACGTTGCTCCTATCTTAGAAGCTTTGAGCAAAGAGCCTGAAACAACATACAGAAATATGCGACTTTTTGCCTTAGAAAACTTTGGAGGTTATACGGCTGTTATGATGGCAATGTTTGGAGATGTAAGTCTTGTTACAGATAGTGAAACAGTAAACGGATTACTTTCTAGTAGTGGAATGAGTGGAATGCTGAACACAATTTGGCTAATTTTATGTGCCATGATTTTTGGAGGAGTAATGGATTCGGCAGGAATGTTGGCTCGTATTAGTAATGCTGTTATTTCTTTGGCGCACTCCACAGGCTCAATGATTGCAGCTACTGTGGGTACTTGTGTAGTTTTTAACCTTACTGCTTCAGACCAGTATTTGGCTGTCGTTGTACCAGGAAAAATGTATGCTAATGCGTTTCGTAAAAAAGGACTTGCCCCAGAAAACCTAAGCCGAACACTTGAAGATTCTGGAACAGTTACTTCAGTGTTGATTCCTTGGAATACGTGTGGTGCAACACAAGCAGGAGTTTTGAAAGTAGCCACCTTAGATTATGCTCCTTACTGTTTTTTCAATATTATTAGTCCATTTATGAGTATTATATTTGGCTATGTAGGAATACAGATTAGGAAGATAGACCCCAAAACAGGCGAAACTATAGAAAAAAAATAAGTTTAACTCAACTTCAAATTTTCATATAGCCATTCAAAAACTCTAGTTTTGGTATTTTTTCAAAATTATACATAGAATTATCACATTTTTTGACTTTCTTTGTTAAAAGTATTCTAAAACTATACAATTTCACGTCTAGTTGAATTTCCGTTTAGCAACGTACTATCCATCAAAATCTATTAAATTAAAATAACGAATACGCATTGTAGAAAACAATATTTACAAAAAAAGCCTATTCAATACATATAAGCACACCTTTCTTACACAGGTGTTTGTAGTCAGCAATTTTTATGAACGAATATATATTTTTTGGTGTCTTCACTGTCTTTATAGTCCTTATTCTTTTGGTTGATTTGGGTGTTTTTTCGAAAGAAAATCATATCATTTCGTTTAAAGAAGCTACTATTTGGAGTATTTTTTGGGTATGTTTGGCACTTGGTTTTTGGGTGTTCTTAGATTTTTATGGCGACCTAGTACACGGCATAGAAAACTATGAAGATGTAGTAGCAGTAGTGCAAAAATATATTCCAGAAGAAGACAGAGCTGCTATTTTGGTAGAAGGAGACTTTGCACAAAGTGTTCAGAATTATAGAGACCGAATGTCTTTAGACTTCATTACAGGCTACTTACTAGAATATTCGCTTTCGGTAGATAATATTTTTGTCATTATCTTGATTTTTAGCTCCTTTGGAGTAGCTGAAAAATATTATAAAAAAGTACTTTTTTGGGGGATTTTGGGAGCTATCATAATGCGTTTTCTCTTTATTTTCCTTGGCGCAACTATTATCGAACACGCTCACTGGGTATTATATATTTTCGGAATATTTTTGATTTTTACAGGAGGCAAAATGTTTTATGAGTTTGTAAAAGGAGAAGAGGAAGAAGAAATTGATAAAGATGATAATTTTGTTGTAAAGTGGGCTTCTAAAGTTTTCAATGTTTATCCACGTTATGTAGGTTCTCATTTTTTTATTCCGTTGCCTACGTATGAAGATACACTCCTCACAAAAAGCATTTCCAATAAAAAAATAATAGCCAATAAAAATAGAGTGCGAAATAAAAGAATTGTTTGGGCAGTAACTCCTCTTTTCATTGTCGTATTGGTAATTGAATTTACAGATTTGATTTTTGCTGTCGATTCTATTCCAGCTATTTTTGCTGTTACACAAGACCCTTATGTGGTATTTTTCTCAAATATTTTTGCCATTTTAGGCTTGCGTTCTATGTTCTTTTTCCTTTCGAACATTATGCACCTTTTCCATTATCTCAAACTTGGCTTGGCATTCTTACTAACTTATATCGGTTTGAAAATGCTGGCAGGCAGTTGGCTCAAAACGCTCGGTTTTACCAATCAGCACTCTATTTTTATTATTTTAGGGATTCTAGCTCTAAGTATTTTGGCTTCTGTACTATTCCCTCAAAAAGAACCAGTGCTTCCCCAAAAAGAGGATAAAGGAGACATTAAAAATGTAGGCTAGAATAGGCTTTACAACTTATTTTTCAAATTATTTTCAACATTCATATCGTTTTTAGTGTTTATTAGATGAAAGGAGATTCGGAATCTCTCATTTTTTAATCTAAAACTTTTATTATTATGAAGACCGAAAATAAAGAAAGAAATTCATCTAACTCACAAGAATACTTTAAGGATAAATTTGATTACGACCCAAAGGAGGATATTTACAACAAAGGAAAAAAAGTAGCTCCTATCGATAATGAAAATGATTTGGTTGTAGATAAACATATTCCTACTCCAAATAGTAGCAACGAATTTTATCAAGAAACACCACCTCATAATGCACAGTCTAATTTTGAAGGCGAAACCATCGATGTTCCTGGTTCTGAACTGGATGATAGACAAGAGAGCATTGGTTCGGAAGACGAAGAAAACAATTATTACAGCCTAGGGGGAGACAATCACTCTAACTAATACCAAAATAAAAACTCAATTACACCTAAAAATGTATCGGTGCTGCCCTATCGGGCTGACCTAACAGATGATAATAAGGTCAGCCTCGTAGAGCAGACCGAAAAAAAAGCAAACTTTATAAATTTGCTTTTTTTGTAGAACAATAAAACCATAATTCTATCTCTGAATTATGGTTTTATTATTTCTCTCTCATTTATGCAGATTTGAGTTCCAAAACTGTAATTTCAGGCAAAATTCCAATTCTACCTGGGTAGCCAATGTAGCCAAAACCACGATTGACATATAAATACTGATTTTCATGCTTGTATAAATCTGCCCACTGCTCATACATATACTTTACAGGACTCCATCTAAAAACCTCTGTATCTACGCCAAATTGCATTCCGTGTGTGTGTCCTGCCAACATCAAATCAATATCTTTGAAGGCTCTTTTTTGAATATTCATTTTATCGTAATACTCTTTATAAAGATGCGCCTTTGAACCATTTACTTGTGCATCCCAATGACTAGGGTCGTGCGAGAGCAATATTTTTACTGGCGCATCTTGCGAACCTTGATAGGCTTTTTCTAAATCTCCATGACGAGCAAAATTTCCTTTTGCGCCCCAATTTTCTATTCCGATAAGTGCTATTTTTTCATTATTCGTTTCTAAAAAATGATGTTCGTTCATAAGAAGTTTCCAGCCCATTCTTCCGTGAGTTTGCTTGAGGTCTTCCAAATTTTTTCGCTTGGCTGCTACTGACTCCCAACGTACATAGTCTCCATAATCGTGGTTTCCTAATGTAGAATACACTCCCATTGGAGCTTTGAGCTTACTAAAAATATCTTGATAGTCTTTCATTTCCTTTGCCATATTATTTACTAAGTCGCCAGTAAATAAGATTACATCTGGTTTTTGCTTCAAAATCAAATCTACGCCACCTTCTACGGCTTTTTTATTAAAAAAACTTCCAGAATGTACATCCGAAATCTGCACTATCTTGATTCCATCAAATGCTTTGGGTAGATTAGGCAAAACAAGTGTTTTTTTTCTGACTGTATAGTCATGCGCTCCAGAAACAATTCCCCAACTCATCGTAACGAGTGGTGTTGCCATTGCTACTACGCCTGCTTTCATCAAGAACTCCAAACGAGGAATTTTATTTGTATCATCTTCTATTTCTTCTAAAGTTTGTTTTCCATTTTCTACAACTTGAGAAACTTCATTAGGCGTTATTTTTTGATAAATCCAAATACAAAGACGAATAAAATCATCTAAAAGAAGCACCAATGCACCAAACAATTTAGAAAAATAGAGCATAAATGCCCAAGTGAGTAAAAACTGTCTGAATGTATAAGGAATTTGGTCGGCTGGGAAAAAATTATAGAAAATAATACCTCCAAGCGTGAGAAAATTTATTCCCCAGTAGATAAAATGTATAGTTCTGCGAGTAGTTTCTGTTGAAGAAAGTGTTAGGGTTTTGATAAGTTGAAAAATATATACATCTAACAAAAGAAGTATGCAAACAAAAACTAAGGAGAATAACTGTCGGTTCATAAGAAATGGAAAAGTAGGAAAATAAGTTGAGAGATTACTTTTAGAGAAGTCAAAGTATAAAGCTTTAATTTATTTCGACGAGTAAACTAGAAAAGCCGATTGATAAATTCTTTTTGGTAAACGAATTGAACTTTGTTTGGTTAGTTTTAAAACACTATTTGCTAATAATTAAACACTATTTAACTTCATACCAATTAAAAACAGTAGCAATAAAGATTTATACAGTTAATTAATTCAGATTTACTTTAGGAAAATAAGTATCTATCTACTATTTTTAAAGCTATTTAGGCAAGGTCTTAAAACAAATTATAGTTAGAAAGACTTTTACAGCATAGATAGCGACCTTTAATAGCATAATCTTCTTTTTAATGAAACAACGCTCTACCTTTCTTCTATCTCTTCAAAAATTTACTCGTTATTTGGGCAGAGAATGGCTTTCTAGCCTTCTTTTTCAGCGTATTTTTTTAGTAGTGTTTGCTATTGGACTCTATGCTAATACATTTACACACGAATATGCTACTGAAGGTTCTCGTTTGCTTTCTCAAAGCGATGTAGCCCACAAAGGATTGGGAGTAGATGGAATAATGAATATCTTTAAGCAAGATAGCTATGCAGATGCAAAGGATAGCCAATCCAAATTTATTCCAGCCAACGAACACTACCAGCCTGTTACCCTACTGACTTTTGCTATTGAATATACACTATTCGGAGAAAGCCCTAATATTAGTCATATTATAAATGTACTTCTATATGCACTTACAGGGATGCTTTTGCTTTCAGTCTTGAATCGTATTTTTTCTGGTTATTTAGAAGAACGACCTCGCAAGATTCTAGCTTTTGTAGCTACGCTTATCTTTATAGCTCACCCTGTACATACTGAAATTGTAGCAAGTATAAAAGGACGCAACGAACTTCTTTCATTTTTTTGGCTACTCTTGATGACTTATTTACTTCTTCGTACGGCGTATGCAAGAGGTGCTATTCGTTTTGTATATCTTCCTTTGGTAGCTATTTCATTTTTCTTAGCACTCTTGACAGAAGAGACAGCAATCTCATTTTTGTTTATTTTGCCACTCATTCTATATTACTTTATTCCACTCCGTAAAGTAGATATTTTTGTCTTAGCTATTCCTGTCTTACTAACAGCACTCGCCTACTGGCAACTAAGGGAATTTTTCACAAAAGATATAAATCAAGTTCATTTGATGCACAGTGTCTTGAACAATCCTTTTGTTTATGCTGACCTATCTCAAAAAATAAGCACTCTTATTTTTGCCTTTGCAAAATATATAGAACTCTTGATTGCGCCTATCAATCTTTCTCATGATTATTCTTTCAATCAGATTACACTCAAAGAATGGACAGATGTACGCATAGTAATGACTTTTTTAGCAATAGTTGGAGCTGGCATTATTTCAGTAGCTAATATTAAGAAAAAAGGTATTTATACTTTTGCTTATTTTTATTTCATTGGTTATTTACTTTTTATCTACATTACAGAATTTTTAATCAATCCTAACGAGTTTGTATTCCTCTCCCCTGGTACTATAATTTCAGAAAGACTTCTCTACTTGCCTTCTTTAGCTTTCTGTATTGCAACAGCTTTTGGGTTATATGATTTATTTGGTTGGTTGGTTTCTAATAGAAAAAGAGCTGCAAGATGGGTTTATACCTATACTTTCTTAGGAACTTCTCTTGTAATGGTCTTATACAGTATTAAGACAGTAATAAGAAACGAAGCATGGAAAAATGACCTAACCCTCATGAAAGCTGACATACACAATTCTCCAAATAGTGTTCGTCTTCGTTACATGTTAGGAAGAAGTTATATTATTGAAGCAGATAGTACAGTTTCTTTCAGACAGAAAGCTAGATATTTGGAAAAAGCAGCCGACCAACTTAGAAAAGCTGTTACAATTTATCCAAGTTATGCTGATGCGATTGCTCTTTTGGGAACAGTTTACACTGACTTAGGACAAGAAGATAAAGCTGGTCGTTATTATAAACGAGCTATTCAGATAAACCCAGAATCTATTGTTACGCAAGAAGAATACGGAAAGATGTGTTTAGCTAATGGAGATTATCACCAAGCAGTAGAGTGTTTCAAAAAATGGGGAATCATAGATATGAATCCAGAAGCATTTTTGTATCTAGGAAAAACGTATGAATTTTTAGAAGAACCCGATTCGGCTACGGCAGCTTATGGTTTAGTTGTTTCCTTCAAAGATTCAGATTACAATAATGTGGTGGGTGATGCCTATTACAGAATGGCAAACATTTATGTAGAACAAAGTCAAAATGATTCTACGACTAACAAAACAAAAGATGCCATTGATTTATATTTGAAAGCTGTTAGCAAAAATAAAAGAAACCTAGACGCTTATCTAAAACTAAGTAGATTATATGAGCAACAAGGCAAGGTAAGTAAAGCTATTTATACTCTTGAGGGTGCAATTATATATTTTCCAAAATCAGAGAAATTATATAGAACTATCGCTAGGCTTTATGATATAGAAAAGAACGAAGAGAAAAAACAATCTTACATAAAGCAGGCAGATTCTGTTTCAGCACTAAATGAAAAATAAGTGAAGTAAAAAAGGTAGGATAAATGTTCTTATCACTACCTTTTTTGTTTTTATGCCTTAAAGCCAGTTCTTCCATGTACAAAAAAATCGTATCCTCCTTCTTGTGGCTTAACCTCTATAATATTTGCCACAGTAAGATTAACCAAAATGGCAGAGGCTTCATCTTGGGATATATTTACCAAATCAGCATATTCTTCCAAATTGATGTGTTTGTGAGAACCTAAATATTGTAAAAGAGTTCTTTCGTGCTGTCCATACTGCAACAAAACATCTTTTTCATTAGCTCTAGCCTTTATGATTTTACGCATTTCTTTACTTGCTTGTGCGCTCTTGTCTGCAATTCTGACATACGCCTTGCCCACTCGTGTATTTTTCTTATAAAGTAAATAAACAGGACGTTTTGGATGTGGCTTGAAATCAAAAACAACTACCTCACATCCATTTGTGTAAGGAACGTGTACTCTATAAATATCGTAAGTTACGAGAGGCTTACAAAAATCTTCCATTGCCTTTTCCATCATATAAATTGCCTCATCAGGATATTTTAAACCAGGAATTTCGCCATTATCTGATACACCAATACACAGTTTTCCTCCCTCTGTATTGACAAAAGCTACTACTTCACGTAATATTTTTTGAGGATAATATACTTTTCGTTTGAACTCTATATGCAGTCCCTCACCTTCTGCAACCAAATTTTTAAGGTCTTTATATCTCATAGTATATACCATAGCAACTCATATTTTAGTGTGGACAATAGAATAATGTGGACAATAGAATAATACAACTATATCAAATCGCCTTCTCAGCGTATTATTCACTAAAAAATAAAAGGAAAAAGAAACTCTTATAGTTCCTTCAGATTGTATTAATTTCTTTCAATCTTCGTCGACAATATAGATGCCAGACAAATGTCTTCCATAATTGTCATAATCTAATCCATAACCAATAACAAAGTGATTTGGAATAGAAAAAGCGACATATTTTGGAGAAATATCAAATTTGAGAGCATCAGGTTTAAAAAGACAAGTAGCTATTTCTATACTAGCAGGGTGATGGGTATCAAGTTCCTTTAATAGTTTATTCATTGTCGTTCCTGTATCGACAATATCTTCTACCACTATCAAATGTCTGTCTTTCAATTCTTCATTTAAGCCTTTAATGCCTAATAAATCCTTAGCCTCTTCAGAAGATTTATCTTTTACATAAGAAGAGTATTTTAGAAAGGAAACTTGACAAACAGTATCCATAGTTCGGACTAAATCGGCAGCAAAAACAAACGAACCGTTCAGAATACATAACAATAACGGTTTCTTATCTGAATAATCAGTTGCAATTTGCTTTCCTAACTCT
This sequence comes from Bernardetia sp., assembly GCF_020630935.1. Lineage (NCBI taxonomy): Bacteria > Pseudomonadati > Bacteroidota > Cytophagia > Cytophagales > Bernardetiaceae > Bernardetia > Bernardetia sp. The sequence continues at coordinate 11,713 of NZ_JAHDIG010000032.1, read as the reverse complement.
TGTACACGCTGTTGCATTTCTTGCTCCGACAAATAGGGTACAAAGTATTTGTCTTGAATCTGTAAGCGATTTTTTGAGGGTTTCATATACTATAAAACTACAAAATTTGTGCATTGTTTAATAGTATAACAGTATAGTTTTTTATTTTTTAAAAGAAAAAACCGAACACTTTAAAAATGTTCGGCTACTAAATAAAAGTAAGTACCATATACTATAAAATTTTTGTATGCGTATAAAACAAAAAAGCTTAAAGCTAATGTGTTATTTATTAAGGCATTGGCGTTTGGATAGTACTATTTTTCATAAAGTTACTACCCATTACACGTTTTTGTTCTTCAGCTTCCTTTGCTTTCTGACACATCAGACGTTCCTTTTTTGTTGTTTGACTACAAGGTTTCTTTGTTTTTGATGAAGTAGAAACTTCCAAGCTTTCATCATCGGCATTTGCATCTAAGCCTACATTCATAAAATTTTCATCATTTTGTGTCTCGTGCTGACGAATAGTTACAACTACTTCTGGAGATTGTACTGCATTTTCTTCAGACATTTTATCCAATGTTGTATGGCTATTTTCTAGTTTTTGCTCATCAAAAAAATTACTTTTGGCATCTATATTGAGAAATATAGTTTGTCCAATCGCTGCAAAGACGAGCAAAAAAAGAATACATATTTTAATTTTCATAATTATACTAATTAAGTAAGAGTCCTAATTTATAACTTGATACAGCTTTCATAGCTCTGTTCAAAACTTAAAAATTAAGTTCTGTTACAAGTATCTATTTATATAGACAGTTTTTTTTAACAAACGTTGCATCTTCTTCAAAAAAATTAGAGAAAAAAGTGAAAAAATTAAGCAAAAGGTTGTTATATTTTCCTTGAAGCTGCAATTTACGAATGTTTTTTCATAAAATAAGTAGCATTTCTTCCAAAAAACTTACAAATTTTAACAAAAAATTTTATTTTTTTCACTTTCCATTATAAAGTAAAGACGATTTTTTTTGTACTTACCCCTACAAATTCTACAATATTTTTTATTTATTAGCTTATACCTGTCCAAGAGAGCAAATACTTTACAGTATATTACCTTAAAAAACACAAAAATGTTTACTTCTTTTAAGAAAAAATTAAACACTTTAAAAAATTAGATTTTTGTATTTTTTTTTGTTACTATCAAAAGTCTTCATAGATGAGAGCATTCATCGCACAAAAAGAAGGGTTTTCTAAATTTTCTTTATTGTATTTTAGTGGCGTGTTTGTTTCTGCATTTATTATTTTGCCTCCAGCAGCTTTTAGAATTGCTTCTCCTGCTGCCGAATCCCATTCCATCGTTGTTCCATTACGATAATACAAATCAGCAACTCCTTCAGCTAATAAGCAAAACTTAACAGAACTTCCCTTCTTACGAATCTCCTTGACATTAAATCTATCTAAATAATTATTGTCTTTTGCATTGGAGTGTGAACGGCTCTTGAAAGCAATAATACCATCTTGATTTTTTCTTTGGCTTACCTCTATTAGAGTTTTTTCGGCTACATCTAATTCATTTTCCACTTCATTTTTCATATTTAGAGTCTGCTTGTATGAATTTTTGCCAATTTCTCCCACATACAAAACACCAGAAACGGGAACATAAATTACTCCTACCACAGGCATATTATTTTCCATAAGGGCAATATTTACCGTAAAATTTCCATTGCGTTTGACAAACTCTCTTGTTCCATCTAGTGGGTCTATGAGCCAAAATTTCCCCCAATTTTTACGTTCAGCATAAGGAATAATTTTTCCTTCCTCCGACAAAATAGGTAACCCAAGAGGTTTCAAATGTTTTTCTATGATTTTGTTTGCTTCCTTGTCTGCAAGCGTGAGGGGCGAATTATCAGACTTATAGGTTACGATTGTGTCTTTAGTATAATCTGTATCTTTTTCATTATCAAATTTGTCGTAGATTTCTTTAATTCTTTGTCCCGCTTTTACGGCTGCTATAATGGCTGTTTTTATCATAAGTTGGATAATGAGAAATTAAAACTAAAAAATTATTTGATGTATTGAGAAATAAAAAAAGCAACTTGAAAAAAGTTGCTTTTTACAGTGCTATTATTCAAATAAATAACAGTGAGTAAAATAAATCTATATTATTTATGTAGCCAATCTTTTAGAAACTCTACAAATATTGGCAGAACCATTTCTTTCATATTGAATCTCATCCATTATTTTCTTTACCAATATGAGTCCGATTCCTCCACTTCGCTTTTCTGCAATAATTTGTTTCATATCTGGTTCTTTATAAGAAAGCAAATCAAAACTTGGTGCGCTCTCATCTTTTATTTCAAATACAAACTGATTGTCTTTTCTGCTCACGCTTACCTCTATATCTTCCTTAGGATTACATTTGTGCGAATGAATAATAAGGTTGGCACAAAGTTCATCTACTGCCAAAACCATTAAATTTATGTCGATTGGCGAGATAGAATGTTGCTTTAATGCCCCTTCTACAAAGTTACGAACTCTGCTTAGGTTGTTTTTCAGACAAGAAATTCGAATGCTGTGAATCATTTATTATTTATTATATCGCTAGTAAGTATCTATTATAAAATATTCTACATACACTAATATTTTTTACTTGGATGTTACTTTGCTCTACTTTTGGCTTCCTCTTTTGTTTTAGTAATTGGAATGATTTCATCTAAACCCAAGATTCTAAAAACTTTAAGTACTTTATCGTTCATACCATACAATACTAAACTAATATTTCTAGCCTCACACTCTTGCAAGTGAGAGGTAAAAACTCCAATTCCAGGTGAGGAAATATAGTCTAATTGTGTACAGTCCACTAAAATTGGATTACGATTTTCTCCAATGGCTTTAGCAAGCACTTTATCTAGTTTGATTGAAGAAGAAGCATCTAAATCTCCATCAATACTAATTATATAGTTTCTGCCTTCTTCGGTAAATTTGACTTCCATTATATCTTACGAAAAATAATTGCAATAGGTTTACTATCAGTAATAAATAATAAATAAAAACACTTTTAGTTTAACACGACTAGCTAAAATATTGATAAAATCAACATAAAAAATGCTTTATCTGTGTCTTTTATATGCTTTTATTTTGAATGGACAAATTTACCATTCTTAATGAGAGTTTTCAAGTTTTTAGAAAAAATAAATTTTCCAAGTGCCAAGTACGTGAAAATTTATAAATTGGTAATACTTTATTGTATTATAAACAAAGAAAACCAATGAGCAACTTAGAATACTTAAAAGAAAATCCATATTTTCAAGAAGTTCCTGAAAGTCAATTACAGTGGCTTTTAGATGAATCAGACTGTCAAGACTTGGCAGAGGGAGAATTTTTATTTCAACCAGAACAAGAAATTGACTGTATGCACATTATTTTGTGTGGCAAAATTCGCCTCTATATCGCTCAAAATGGACAAATGCGTCAGCTTGCTATCTACGAACCTCATGAAATTACAGGTCAGCTTCCCTTCTCACGTATGACAAAATCATCTGGGTACGGTATTGCATTAGAACCTACAAAACTTTTGTGTTTTGATAAAGATAAATTCAAAACTCTAATTAAAGAAAATTACGAACTTACAGAAGCCCTCGTCAGAAGAATGACAACACGAGTAAGGGAGTTTACAAAAAACCAGCAAATGACTGAAAAAATGATTTCTTTAGGAAAACTTTCAGCTGGACTTGCTCACGAGCTTAACAACCCTGCTTCGGCAGTTGTCAGAAGTGCAGATGCTCTACAAAAACATTTAAAAAATACACCTGAGCAGTTTAAAGATGTTATTTCTATAAAAGTAAATCCTCAACAGGTAGATAAACTTAATGATTTTTTATTTGAAAAAATAAATTCACATCAATGTAGAGATAAAAATACCTCTAATAAAACAAAAAAATCTATTCTTCAAAAAAGTAACTTAGAAGATGAACTTTTAGATTACATGGAAGACCGAGACGTAAAAAATGCCTTTGATATTGCCCCTACTTTTGTAGAATATAATTTTTCAGCGAGCGATTTGGAAAAGGTAGAAGAAATTGTTTCAGAAACGCATCTCAGTCCAGTCTTGAATTGGATTTGTAATAATCTGATTACTGAAAATACTGTTCAAGAAATTAAAGATGCTTCTGAAAGAATAGGACATTTAGTGCAGTCTATCAAATCCTACACACACATGGACAAGGGAACAGATACAACAGA